>CALEIL010000410.1 GCA_937876435.1 uncultured Bacteroidota bacterium | reverse complement strand
TGTTCTCGTCGTTGACGAA
Source organism: uncultured Bacteroidota bacterium (assembly GCA_937876435.1). Lineage (GTDB taxonomy): Bacteria > Bacteroidota > Bacteroidia > Chitinophagales > Saprospiraceae > Membranihabitans. The sequence goes on along the minus strand of CALEIL010000410.1, from coordinate 3,617 downwards.
CCCGGCGAGGGTCTGACCGATGACCAACGCGACCAGCGGTGGTAGCACCAGCTTCCACCATTCATCGAGCGAGCCTTCGGGAAGTGTTCTGAGCCAACCATCAAATTCATCCTGGATCCCTTCCAGTTTCCGGTAATCCTTAAACCTTTTGGCTTTGGGATTGGAACGATAGGCGTTGGCGGCCCGGGCATCATCGACATCGACCAGCGCCACGACGTTGGCTCTGCCGCTCTCATTGGCTCCCGACCAGTGCGCATTCCCACGACCACCGGCACCGATCACGACTATATTGAGTTTGTCTGAAGGGGAGACGCGACCAGATCTGGCCAGTACGGAACCCGGTACTATAGTGAAGGCCGAAGCACCCACTACACCATCCCTGATAAATTTTCTACGTTTCATATCTGATTCTGTTTTATACTAAATGTGACAATATTATCTTTCAACATACATCACCTCCTTGACGGCTTCGATTATTTTCCGTGGATTGGGGAGATACTCCTCCACCAACGTCGGCGCGTAAGACATCGAAGTATCGGCCGAATTCACCCGAATAACCGGGGCGTCCAAATAATCAAATGCGTGCTTTTGAACGATATAACTTACTTCGGCAGAAATCCCGGAGAATGGCCAGGATTCGTCTACCACCACGATCCGATTGGTTTTCTTCACCGATTGGATAATGGTGTCGTGATCCATGGGGCGAATAGTACGCAAGTCGATTACTTCGGCTGAAATTCCTTCCTTTTCCAATTCTTCAGCCGCTTTCAAAGCTTCCAATACCATTTTATTAAAGGAAACCAAAGTCACATCGGTCCCTTCTCTGCGAATGGCTGCTTTGCCGATGGGCACTAGCAACTCTTCATCGTCCGGCACCATCCCCTTGTAACCGTACATAATCTCTGATTCCATCACACAGACGGGATTAGGATCCCGGATGGCTGACTTGAGCAGTCCTTTGGCGTCGGCCGGATCGATACAACTGACCACTTTCAGCCCCGGTGTGTTGGCCATCCAGGCTTCAAACATCTGGGAATGTTGCTGTGCCAATTGGCCCGCTGATCCAGATGGTCCCCGAAACACGATGGGGCAACCATATTGGCCTCCTGACTGCGAAAGCGTTTTGGCTGCGTTGTTGACGATTTGGTCAAATGCCAGTATGGCGAAATTCCAGGTCATAAATTCCACGATTGGCTTTAGGCCGTTCATCGCAGCTCCCACACCCAGACCGGCAAAACCCAGTTCTGTGATGGGGGTATCGATCACCCTTTTATCACCAAATTCCTCCAGCATTCCCTTGCTGACCTTGTAAGCTCCGTTGTACTGAGCTACCTCTTCTCCCATGAGAAATACCGTTTCGTCGCGTCGCATTTCTTCTACCATGGCTTCCCGTAATGCATCTCTCAATGCCAATTCTCTATCCATATTTTTGAATCTCGGTTTGTTTTAATAATATATTTCTTTGTTCCAGATCATCCACTTCTTTATCTCGCCCTACAGGCTGGAATGTTGTATATCAATATTCAATTTCTCACCCGGATATTTTTGGTCCTTCTGCCCGACCTGTTTCTGATGGATCTCATTCTGGTTTGGATGTGGTTCAATGGGCTGGATCGATTAAATTAAGTTTTCCCGGATAATATCAGTGCAATTTATGGATTTCTTTTTACAAGTCCCAGAGGTTGGTCAGTTTCTTTTTGAGATCCAGACCACCAAACGAGCCTGAACTCATCAGCAAAAGATTGACCGGAGTCCCGCCATAAGAAGACAGGACGTGCTGCAAGGCCTCTTCGAGTTCCTGCATTTCGTGGACGATGACAATATCGCTTCTGCCAAACGAGCGGTGAATGTCGGACTCATCCAGAGCTTCCATTTGTTTATTGGCTACTATCCGGGGATCGTACATCACGATAGCCCGATCCGCCTGTTCCAGGGATTTCTGGTATTCGGGCAGAAAATTCTTATTGAGGCTGGAATAGGTATGCAGTTCAAGGACCGCCACTACAGGGTATTCAGGTCGCAACTCTTTGATGGCTTGTACGGAAGCCCTCACCTTGGAAGGTGCATGGGCAAAATCGATGTAGGCGTTGCCGTGGGCAGTTTCCATGAGCAATTCCAATCTCCGGGACGCCCCGCTAAATGATTCTGCTGATTCCAGTAATTTTTGCCGGTCCATCCCGAGTTGCTCGCACAGAGTCAATGCGGCCGTCAGATTTTCCATATTGTGCCGACCAATCACCCGCATAGGATGCGTGCCCTCTACAACAAACACGCCATTTTCCACTTCAAAATCTACCATTTTGTAAGGTATGGCGTTTTGGAATTTGAAGAGACCCATCAAGCGGAGAACTTCCCTATCAAATCCATTGTAAATAATGACGCATTCCGGTCTCAGAGATTTCAACAACTCCTGGAAGGCGTTGAAATAATCTTCGTAGGTCGGGAATATATTCATATGATCCCAGGCGATCCCTGTCAGGATCAGGTAATCCGGATCGTAATGCAGAAATTTGGGTCTGGGATCGATGGCGGAAGATGGATATTCATCTCCTTCCAATACAAAGTATGGACAACCGTCGAAGGTCACGATGTCTTCCAGTCCTTCCATTTTGGCCCCGATCAGGTGGTCCGTGCATTCCCCCATATGTTGCATCAGATGCACCACCATGGAAGCAGTGGTTGTTTTACCATGAGAGCCGGCGATAACGATCCGGGTCTGGTCTTTGGCTCTGCTGCTGACGTAGGAAGGAAATGAATGGATGGTCAATCCCAACTCACGGGCCTTTTTGAGCTCAGGATTGTCGGGACGAGCGTGCATTCCGACTATAATGAAATCAAGATCCGCCGTGATTTGCTCGGGATACCAGCCCGTCTTTTCCGGACACAAGCCAGCTTCCTTTAACCGGGACAACGATGGATCAAACAATATATCATCGGAACCGGTCACGTGATAGCCCTGCCGGACAAGCTGGATGGCAATGTTGTGCATCACCGCCCCGCCAATGGAAATTATGTGAACTTTTTTCATAGAATTCTACTGATCCACCAAAGATGGAAAAATATGCGGATATATGCAATTTTAGCTGCCAGCTTTAGCTGTCAGCTGTCAGCATTTGGCTATTGGCTTTTGGCTTTTGGCTGTTGGCTGCTGGCTGTTGGCTACTGGATGTTAGCTTTTAGCCGAAATCTCGGACTCGAAAGTTTACCTCCCGACTGAAGCGAGGGAGGTCTTGGTAGGCTGGCAGGGAGGGGCATCTGAAGCCGAGATTTCTCTTAGACTACCGGTCTCGGATTCCGCAGATTACACGGGTTTCTGCGAGGCACTCAACCATCTCAACCATCTAAACCTTCTCAACTAACTAAACCTTCTCAACCGTATTTTGACAATTAATCTTTTTGGTGTTTAGAATATTTGTTTTTTGATAAACTAATTAGCTGCAAACCGCTGGCTTTTGGCTGCTGGCCGTTAGCTTTTGGCCGAAATCTCGGACTCGAAAGTTTACCTCCCGACTGAAGGGAGGGAGGTCTTGGTAGACTGGCAGGGAGTGGCATCTGAAGCCGAGATTTCTCTTAGACTACCGCTCTTGGATTCCGCAGATTACACGGGTTTCTGCGAG
>CALEIL010000409.1 GCA_937876435.1 uncultured Bacteroidota bacterium | reverse complement strand
CGGCAGCTCGACGACGGGGTTAAACATAGAAGCTACGTCAGGGAATGATTTGCGGTTGACTGCGGGTAATGTGGTGATGAAAATAGGTAGTGACTTCGCATCAAATAGGATCGTTGTAAAATCATCGCACTTCACATTGCCATCGGCATCAGGATATCCAAATGGGACTGTTAAAACTATCATATATACGGGTAGCTCATATATGGATGTTAACTACGGCGGACCTTCCGTGTATAGCATCCAGGAACAGGGAGGTGTGGACTTTACAGCATACGGCGGAAAATGGTATATAACTAGATAAACAATGAAATACATATTTCTCATAATCATCATAATCCTTTGCGCCGGATGCGCCGCTCCGAAAGGAGTGATTGAGCGGGAATTTCCGCCGGAAATGTACATTATAAAACCTTAGATATGAAAACAATGAAATTATTCTTATTGGCGATACTTTTCACCGCATCCCTTCACGCCCAAAACGATACCGCATACTTTGACGATGGTAGCATGGTCATTGGTAAAGGTGGAATCAAGGTATCTATCGAAGACGGAAATATCGTGATTGACGGGTCTGGTATTACTGATTTCGTGCCGGTTGATACGATTACACGGATGGCACCGGGGAAGTGTGATCTTCCAATAGTAGAGTTATCACCCGGCGTGTTTGCTGACTGCGGCGTATACCATGAACCAGAAGAAGTTAGGTTTGTGATTTTAAAAAATGGTGCTGGGGCGACGAAGGAAGAAAAGTTAATCGAACCGAAAAAAAATCAACAATGAAACAGATATTAATACTTGCCATTTTTGGACTTACCATTTCCTGCCAACTCGACACCGGGTTCCAGGATCTCACACCGGACACCGGGCATAGGGATCATTTTGCGTTCAACGCGCCAAAATTCGAGGATGCGCTGCTTGTTGAGCCGGGGCTACCCGATACGGTATTTGAGATTGATCAGCCGGACTATTTGATAGATCGGTCGATCTTCACTTATGACCGGAAGTGGTTCACGACCGATACCTTCGCATTCGATCCCGGCGATTTTGAACTTGTTATTTCAACTCTTACTGGAACGATATTAGAACATGAACCCCGAACGACATACCCAACATCCGACATGGCACAGATTGTCCTGGGCAACCGGATAGCGTGGTCCATGCCAAATAAGTTCTGGATCATTCGCTGGGGTCCGGCGTGGATTCAGATAAGCCGGGAAAAGGTAGGCGGCGGATGGTTTTCGTCATATAAGTACACAGCGAATGCGGTGTGGATGGAAGCGAAATTGAGGGAAGTGGAAGGGGATGTGTCGTAACCTTAGTTACAGGGTGTAATTGCAAGGAATGTAAAACCGCATCAAATTTGAATTCATGTTTAAGAAAATTAAAAACAAAATTGTCAAAGTCATGATTGAGAAATTAATCGCTTCGCTATTAGAGTCTTTCAAAACCTCGAATCCCAAAATTTGGGGGATAATTGTCCTCATTCTCACGACCGTAAAGGTCGCTATCGAACACCTGATTAGCATCGGGTCGATCCCGGAAGGGGCTGACTGGATAGAGTGGGTTTTCTGGGGTATCGCGCTCCTTCTCGGGTCGGGCGGTGTTCTAAAATACACACACCAAAAAGAACTCGATGGCATGGAAGATGATCCAGTTGTTGCCCACGCTCGCACACAAAAAGAAGAAATGAGCGTATTGCGAGATCAGAACGACAGGCTTAAAGAAATCATACGCAACGCCTAAGACGGTTCTGTCATGCGGTGCCAACACGTAGAAACTCAAGGATTCAAACTCCTTGAATGGCCAAAATTACGGCCCTCTCCGGAGGGCTTAATTTTATGGCACATCGTCAATTTTCCAGACATGATGGAAAAGACAAAGGCTATTGATGCCTTCAGGGACGTGTTCGCAGAATGGCAGCGCGCTATGGATGAAATTCATCCAGTTGGGCGGGTAATCACTTACGATTCAACCAGCGAATTCAAGAAGGCACATATCAGGCTATTATTTGTCAACCCGGGCCTTGATCATGAAACGGTGCATTGCGAAGATCGAGTTACCAGGGTTTTTAATATCCCTTCCAAAATGGACGGATCCGGAGGTGTGCTGGCATATGTGCCTCACGGAGATCATACGGTCTTTTTTGACCACGGCGAGAACTGGGGCGAAATGGGCATGGACAAAACCGGCACCATTTCACTATTTGGCGTTGCCCTTCATGAGGTAGGGCACATACACGATTTAGGTCATTCCAAGGTCGAAGGGGCGGTCATGGAGCCGTATTACAAGCCAGACATCACAGGGCTTCAGGAAGATGATATCCTGGGATTAAGCGCCGGATTTTCGACCATGAAGGCATCTATAAAATATGGTAGTTACACCCTGTAATTGATTGATGCGTGAAGTCGTGTCATATTTGATTTTCTAAGGTCTAAAAATGCAAAGATATGAACCAATTATATGACTGCAATTGCCCCGAAACCTGCGAGGACTTCACAATGCCCGCATTCAGCTTTGCGGATTGCACAGCGGCGGTAAAGGAAGAAGAAAGCGAGATATCCCATATATACCTGGACACGATCACGACCAACTCCGAGACTGGAGAAAAAGAGTTTTCAAACCTACCTCCATCTGTAGGCAGTGCAACGGTCGGATGGTATGGTAGCGCAGCCGTTCTGGTCGGAATTGGCGACCTGCCAGCCTCAGAGAAAACCCAGCGGACTATTTCTCTAAGACGGGTGAAATTTGGAGTCAAAACATATACCCTGAATTTCGATATCGATGATGTGACGGCAGAAAATTATGCGGCCCTAAAGGCGCTTAATTGCGGTCAAGAAGTCGGGCTTGCATGGGGAACGATCGGAGGGCGAATTTACGGGTCTGTGATCGCAACCGTGATTGCAGCCGATCCAATATTTGATCGGGGTGAGGATGCGTATGTGAGGTATAATTTGCAATTGCAATTCAAGGCCTACTGCCCACCCGACATGGCGGAGGATCCTGAGGCTGCATAAGGTAGTTACAGGGTGTAATTGATTGGCCGGGTAGTCTGGCCGTATAATTGAAAAAAAATAACCAATGGGTAGATACACAAAATTCTACAAAAGCATTATCCCAGGACGCAAAGGCGCCCGAATGGCAGAAGAATCATACAGGCGATTGCCGTCGGTTCAGGTGAACGGAAAAACATACGCTAAAGGCGGGTTAGTCGAGGTGGCAAAAGGACCCGTGAAGGAGCCGGAAGCCGCAAAGAAAGCGAAAGAGTTTGGCTCGAAAGAAGCCGATCTGATCCGTAAGAAAATACTGAACAATGACCTCAAGGGCTTAACCGCTGGGGTCTGTAAAGCCTTCGCTGAATTCGAAGGGGTGGCGCCAAAAGATGCAGACCTGGATCAGCGAGGATGGCTGAAACTAATCAGCGATCATGTTAAAAGCGGGGTAAAGGATGAAGCGAAAGAAAAAGCGAAGTAATGGCAGATGTATGGGTCAAATATCGGAATAAGAAAAGCGGGGCCGAAGGGGTCTGCAAGTACACCGACTACAAATCGGCCATTAAGCGCACCGACAAACTGACCATCGTTGAGAAGTATGAAGGTCGACCTGGGGGAGGGGGTAAAGTAATTGAGAGCATGAAGGCCGCTGAGAAGCCCAAAAAACAAGAATCAAAAAAGCAGCCGGTAAAAGAACCGGAGGCAGCAAAACAGGCTATCACGAATAAAGTGAAAGCCGATAAGGATAAATCAAATAGTGAAATTAAATGATAACTATTTCTGTGGAGTCATTGGCAAGGGTACTCGGAACCCAGCCGGGAGCTATTTCGGAAGCTCTGAAATCCGAAGGTGATGAACCAAAACCACAACCAGAAATCGACAACTACCTTGTGTCGGCCTTTCAAAAGAAAATTGATCAGGCCGTCAGAGATGGGAGGGATGAAGGTTTCGGGCGTGGCAAACGGGAATCATTAAGCGAAATCGAAAAGTGGGTCAGCGAAAACTACGAGGTAGCACCAACGGGTGATATCAAATCGCAGATCCAGCAGCTCAGTGAGAAGCTGGCAAAAAAGCCGGAGATCAAACCTGAGGAAATCGAGAAATCAGAGGTCTTTCAAACCAAATTAAGTGAGGCGGTCAATGCCGTCAAATCGAAATTTGAAGAGAAAGAAAACGAATTCCGAACTCAGCAAGAACAATGGCGTCGTCAACGGATCGAAAGGATATTGTCTAAGCAGGCAGAGAATTTGCTTAAACAAAATAATTTCATTGTTCCGGAAGACGAGAAGATTGCCAACAACCTCAAAAATCTATTTGTCCGCTCATTGATGAGCGATGAATACGATTTCAAGCTGAGTGAAAGCGAGGACGACTTTCAAATAACTGACAAAAACGGGAATCCACTCAAAGACGATTTACACAACGTGATCGGATTTGAGGATATCGGACTTGAGAAAGCACGCGAGTTTTTTACAGTTAGATCCGGTGATGGCCGAGATGTTTCAGGCAACCGAACCCAAACGCCTACGGGCACGGGTGCGTACAAATTCGAGGATATGGAAAGCGCAATGAAAGCCTACTATGCCGAGAAAGATCCTGAAAAACAAACCCAGATCCGGGAAGCGATGAAGTCGATCTCCGAAGATGCCGCTTAGTGATTCGAAAACGAATTTACTAAGGTCTTAAAATAAGAAAAATTATGGCAGCTGGAGATTTTACCGCAAGCGCAATGCCCAACGTGCTTATCGGGATAGAAGAAGTATTTAAGGGCACACGGCATTCACAGGGTATCAGAAAGCCCGTCGATGCCGCTCAGGCAATCCTGGCACGACAACAAGTCGCCTGGGATGTGGTTTATGGACGCACAGGCATGAATAACGCTCAGAAGTGTATTGGTGCCGATGTGGTGTGGTTGAAAGACTGCGACGACGCCGTTACTGATTGCTCAATCGCCGATTGCGATCTGACTGGAACCGAAATGGAATCTGACAGTCAGACCTACCAGCCGAATCTTTGCGGAGAAATCAGCAAGACGGTCAAGGGGGCAGCCTGTAGCGATTATTTCGAGAAAGAGCGAAAGATCGGTATGTCCATCGCCAACATGTCGTTGGCACTCGATCAGGAAATCCAGAAAGTTCTGGAATCTTTCATCATCGCAAACCCTCAAGCCAACCGATACACGAACACGTACGGCACCATTCGGACCGTACCGACGGATTTCACAACCTTCACCGAAGCCGAGTGGGGAACTGCTAAGATCATCGCTGAGCTGGTGAAAACCGCTGAGCTGAATGATATGAACGACGTGTTCGCGTTGTCTGGAAACTTGCTGTATGATCTTTGGTTTCAAAGCCGATTCAATGAGTGCTGCGATTCCGATCGCAACGTGTTCAGCTCTGATGTTCTGGATATTTTCTGGGATCTGAGGAATTTTGACGCGCTCAATGGCGGGGATCAAACTCTGGCATTGGTCGACTCAGGAGCATATGGCTTCTTTGGTGTGAATGCTTACACGAATTCGGTTCCAACTCCTTTTCACAGGGGGGCGGATCTGTACGTGTGGAGCCAGCCATCAAGCCGGTTGAGCTGGAACAATAACGGGTCCCTGACGCCTGTCATGTATGATTTTGAGCTTCAGGAAACCTGTGTAGTCTCCGGAAATATCCGGTATGTTGATACCGTTTTGCGGGCAACTTACAGAGCCGGTCTTGCTCTTGCACCTCCGACTTGCAACGCCGAAGATACCGGCATCTTGCTCTTTGGAGTGACTGAGGAATATGACGCTACCTGGGGAGTTGAACCTGAGGGCGGCGAAGGCGAAGGAGAGGGAGAGGCTTAATATGAAAGTTTAGTTTAGGTTATTAAAGATTGGGAGGGGGTAGGCAACTACCCCCTTTTTATTTGACCTTTAAACGCATGAAATGGCATTGCAAGACTGCTTTAATAATATAATTGGCTATACCGAAAACAACTGCCCTTGCTTTGATGTGAAGCCCGAGGGGTGGAATGAGAGCCTATCCGGGTATTATATCGACGATCCGGAGTACGGCATCCCATTGGCATCCATATCGTCCGCAAATGACTGCGGGGAAGGGTCAGTTTGGGATATGATGGAACAGGCTAAGCAGGTGGCTATACGGAATTTCATTACAGATTTCACTGTGGCCCTTAACGCCACCAATCTAAAAAGTTTTCAAGGCTATTCCGGTGCGATCGCGAATACGAAGGACAAATTCGGGTACATCCTTAAAAGCCTGGACACATACGCCGGTGTTCGCTTCGTGCCCCTGAAGTGGAAAGGGGTTCAATTGACCATCAGGGAGATTTGCGTTTACTTCGAAAATAGCCAGCCGGTTGAGGTCTTTCTTTACTCATCCAAAGATACGACCACCCCAATCAACTCATGGATAATCACACCGGTTGGAGGTCGGAAAACGTGCTTTGATCTGCCATCGCCTGAAGTACTTCCATTGGGGGATTCCAATGGCCAACCAATCATATATTATTTCACGTACGAAGTGGGCACGAATCGGCCTTATAATGCCAAATTTGACTGCGGGTGCGGGGTGACGTCAAAGCCTGTGGTGTACCGATATTTAGCCGGGTACGGCTTCACATTCGATGATATGAGCGAGCTGTACGGCGTCAGTCAAAAAAGCGAGTACATCAACGGGATCCAACCCGTGGGCGAAATCGCCTGCGATTCAACTTCATGGCTATGCCGGGAATGGGACTATTGGACCGATCCATTCGCCCGGGTAATGGCCAACACGATTCAATTTTATGCCATTAATATTCTGGCGGGATCGATTCTGAATTCCAATAGGATCAATTTCACGACGCTGAACAAGCGTGAGCACCTCCTGGGGCGAATCAGTTCGCTTCGAAAAAAGATAGGCGAGAACATGACCTATTTGATTGCGAACATTCCTACTGACGCAAGCGATTGCCTTCAATGTGATCACTCGATCTACCAGAAGCAATTAATTGAGGTATGACGCGAGGGATGATTATTGACAACGTAAAAGTAATTGCCGGATGGTTACTGGTTAATATTCCTATGTGGATGGAAAGCGCATCCACATGGCTAACCCTATTCTCTACCATCCTGGGGGCAATGGTAATGGTGATCACATATAAGAGATCGAGAATTAAATTGAAGATAAACAGATTGGAGTTGGAAAAAATGAAAAAGGATGAATCTGACAAGTAATTTCCGACTTGAGGAGTTCA
>CALEIL010000408.1 GCA_937876435.1 uncultured Bacteroidota bacterium | reverse complement strand
AAAGCCCGAATAATCAGAACCTGCTCGTACACGCATTTGGCTTTCAAGTACGAAATAACGATTGCTATTCCGCGCTGTAGTTACAAGGTCATCAACTATTTGCTTACGAATATCGGATGGACGAACGGTTTGGTTATGATCAATCATCAGAACTCGCTGATTAGATTTTGCTCTAATCCAATCGAGCTGCGTTAGATCATCTCGATCTTCACCAAAGAGCCGTTCATTGATTTCTTTGAAACGCTTATTCTGCATGCCCGATGGTTGGTTGGCCCGGTGATTCAAGCGGTGCGTTTCATCCACGACCAGTATGTCGAACGTACCTCTCGTCTCCCCTACATCAAAAGGAGATACCCCGGTCGAAGCGATTTCCGAAAAAAACTTTTTCACGGCGACAGGAGTCCGGGATATCAATATTACGCACCAGCAACTCCACGTGCTCATCGATCCTCGCGAACACTACATCAGTGGGTATGTGATCACTACATTCAAGGCAGGTGATTCCCCGATTTCGACGATCCAGCTCGATCTGGACATCACCCTCACCATCGACAGCATTCAGGGATCCGGAGGAGAAAACCTTGAGTATGACAGAGCTGACAATAAGGTGAATATAAATCTGCCCGAACCCCTCGCTGCAGGACGGTCGACGAGCATATCCATATATTACCAGGGCAAACCCCGCGAAGATTCTGGCGGATCATTTGTCCGGAGTTCCCATGGCTCAGATGACATCATCTGGACATTGTCAGAACCTTATGGGGCCAGAGACTGGTGGCCCTGTGGCCAGAACCTGACCGACAAAATCGATTCACTGGATCTGTGGATTACGGTTCCCAAAGGATACCGGGCCGCATCCAATGGTTTGTTGGTTTCGGAAACACCCACAGACAATGACAGGGTCGTTTTTCATTGGTCGCACCGTTACCCTATCGCCACGTATCTGGTGGCTCTGGCGGTGACCAACTATCAGGTTCACTCCTTTGACATCGAATTGACTAACGGACCACTCACCATAGTCAATTACTTATATCCGCAGGATTTTGACAAACACAGCAAGCAAATCGAGAATATTCTACCTGATATGATGCGATTGTTTGAAGCCCTGTTTATTCCTTACCCTTTCGACAAGGAAAAATACGGTCACGCTCAATTTGGGTTTGGCGGTGGAATGGAACATCAGACCATGAGTTTTATGGGAGGGTTTAGTTATAGTCTCACCGCGCATGAATTGGCCCACCAATGGTTTGGAGATTACGTGACGTGCGGAAGTTGGCAGGATATCTGGCTCAATGAAGGCTTTGCTGATTATCTGACGGGGCTGACTTACGAGTTTATCCTGAAGGATGGAACCTGGGACAATTACCTAGAATCCAATATTAGCCGAATCACCAATGCCCCCGGGGGATCGGTCTTTGTCCCTGACACGACCGATGTGGACCGGATTTTCAGCTCGCGCCTCTCCTATAACAAAGGTGGAATGCTCCTGCATATGCTGAGGTGGATCGTCGGGGATGCCCATTTCTTTGAAGGAATCAGGGGGTATTTGCTGGACTACGAAACCCGGTATTCCTTTGTACGAACCAGGCATTTGATGGATCATCTGGAACGGGTATCCGGGATCCAACTGGACGAATTCTTCCGGGATTGGTATTTGGGTGAAGGCTTCCCTTCCTACCATGTCCAGTGGAGGAATTCTGACACCACTTTCTACCTGAAATTAAATCAAAGCACTGACCACACACCGATAGACTTTTTTGAATTGCCCGTGGAAATAGGACTGTATGGCTTAGGTCAGGACAGCCTCATCAGGCTGGACCACACAGAAAACGGCCAGGAATTTGAGTTTGACATTCCGTGGGTGGTGGATTCTGTGGCCTTCGATCCGAGGCACTGGATTATTTCAGCGTCAAATACCACAGAAGTAGTGTCCGGTCGAAATAATATTCGCAAAGACAGCCCCTACCGGATATTCCCCAATCCGGCCGGTTCGGTGGTACACATAGAAAATGGAGACAACAGCACAATCCGCAATATTCGTCTATACAATTTTACAGGTCAATTACTCAAGGAATACAACCTCAATATCGGTCCGGGTCTCACCGGGACCATCGATTTGGAGGATCAAAAACCCGGTTTCTATTTTATCCTGATCAATGGTAGTTCCCGTTCCCGGACTGTTCACAAAATCATTGTTCATTAAAGGCCTCGTTTGCGCTCCGGTAAAAAGATCGATTGGAATTAATCATATTAAATTATTTTTTAAGATGAAATCGTTATTATCAAAAAAGTTTTCGAACTTTGTCCGAAGTAAATTTTGCATTAAAATATTTTGATTATGAAAACCAACGTGCTGATATTTGCCATTCTACTTATGATCGGTAGTGGATGTAAAAATGACAATACCCAAAACAATTCAAACTCCACCCCAGCCCGAACCACCATGGAAAATCCGGTAGAATACCTGGGATCCGGCACACCCCGGTACAATTTGTACGCGGTAGAACCCACCGATGAATTCAAGGATGCCTCCATCGACTCCTGGAGCTACAAAGACGGACGGTTTGATTTTGAAATCGGGGGCAGTTCCTACCAGCTCAAGGCTCAGACATCGGATCGTGGCGATCTGATGTGCGCCAATTCGGACCAGGGCCAGCATCTTCATGTCATCGTAGACAACCAACCGTATTCTGCGCAGTACGATGCTTCCTTTGATTTCAAGATCACCGATGGCCAGCATCATTTGCTCGCGTTTTTGGGAAAATCCTATCACGAAAGCATCAAAACACCTAAGGCGCATATCGCCCGGTTGATCGATGTAAAGGACGGCAATATTACCAACGAATGGAATATTCCTACGCCCAGTTTGTTTTTCAGCCGACCCAAGGGAACGTACGTGGGTGAGGATGCCAAAAAAGTCCTGATTGACTTTTATCCCGTCAATATCAATGTGGGAGAAGACGCTAAAATCAAAATGCAAATCAACGGGGAACAATACTACCTTTACGAGTGGAAGCCTTATTTTATCGAAGGTTTACCGTATGGTGACAATACGATCGGCATCCAATTGGTGGATCTCAACGGGGGACCGATTGGGGGGGTGATCACTTCACATTTCAGAAAATTCCAACTCACCCGAGACCCGGCTGAAGCGATAAATTAAAATATTTCGATCAAAATTCAGAAATTTCAACGGGGGTTAATATATTTGCATTCCTTTTGAGAACAGGAGTGAATTTCCTTTGTTGTAACGGAGGAATAGACTAACATGGTGATTGTAGCTCAGTTGGTTAGAGCGCCGGATTGTGGTTCCGGAGGTCGGGGGTTCAAATCCCCTCAGTCACCCGCAGAAAAGCCCGTATGTAGCAAGTGCTATGTGCGGGCTTTTTTTTGTGAGCCGGAGAGAGGGACGAGA
>CALEIL010000407.1 GCA_937876435.1 uncultured Bacteroidota bacterium | reverse complement strand
CGTTTTTATATGGAAACAGTGAAATAATCTATGGTGAATAAGTATATATTTATTATTATAATAATATCAGTAACTTTATTAATTAATGGTTGTGGAACAAATGGAATCAATGGAGCTAATGAAAATAAGACAATATTTTTAAATTTAATGAGGGACTCACTGGATTTTGAAATGGATTTTGATTTGATTAAACATATTTATCTCGAGTCTACTGATGAATCGCTCTATGTGGAGGCTAAAAAAATGTGGATCATTGATTCAACTATCTATTTACTCGATTATGATATTGACCATCGAAAGTTATTGTCCTTCCACAGCACTGGTCATTATCTGACCCAAACAAAGAGCCTTACAATCATGAGGTTATATACGATGAAAATTACCTGGTGGATATCGTCCTGCCTTCAAGTTATCTAACGGATCAAAAAGAAATGCTCCTGGAGAGAATTGGAAGGATCACCGATCAGGATAATCCCATCGTTGTGTTGATGAAACTCAGGGAATAGATACCAAAATGACCAATTTTGGGGTTATATATTACTGTGGTAACGTAGGCTTCCACCTCATTCCGTAGTCCCCAAAGGATATAAAAATTACAGATATGAGAACAATTTGGAAAGGAGGAATTCAATTTGGATTGGTTTATATTCCGATCAAACTATACTCGGGAGTGACTTCCCACAACATCGACCTCGATATGCTCCGGGAAAGCGACCAGTGTCCCATAAAATATGTGCGGGTTTGCCAGAAGGACGGAAAGGAAGTACCCTGGGATAACATCGTCAAGGGTTTTAAAAAGGACGATCATTACGTAGTCCTGACGGATGAAGATTTTGAGAACGCTGCGGTCAAAAACACAAAGACGCTGGAAATATTCCAGTTTGTGAAAGTGGAAGAAGTCTCGCCCAGATACTTCAAGAAGACGTACCTAATCGAACCGGAAAAAGCAGCCGGAAAAACGTTTAACTTGTTGAGAAGATCGCTCGAAAAATCGGGTCATGCCGGGCTTTGCAGATTCGTTTTGAGAAACCGGGAAAAGATTGGCCTTCTCAAATCTGCCGAAGATCACATCTATTTACTAGAACTGTACTGGCACGAAGATCTGCGGCCGCTCAGCGATACAAAAGCACCAAAATCCAGGGTCAGTAAGAAAGAACTGGAACTGGCCGATCTGCTGATCAGTCAAATGAAAGGGGAATTTAAACCGGAAACCTATAAGGATGTATACCAGGACCGGCTTCTCAAAATTATTAAAAGCAGAGGTAAAGGAAAAAAAGTCGCGCCAAAAGCTGCGGAAGAAGAGATGGATATGACGGAAGCGGACGAACTTCTGGAACAGTTAAAAGCTTCTCTGGCTGGCCTGAAAGAGGAAGAGGTAGATGCCTAAACTCAGCGACTACACGAAGAAAAGGGATTTTAATCAGTCCCCCGAACCGTCCGGTCGAGTGGAAGAATCAAACCAATTCCGGTTTTGCGTCCAAAAGCACGACGCCCGGCGATTGCATTATGATTTCAGAATCGAATACGATGGTGTATTGCTGAGCTGGGCCGTTCCCAAAGGACCGAGCGCAGATCCCGCTGTCAAGAGACTGGCCATCCAGACCGAAGATCATCCCATATCTTATCTGACATTTGAAGGGACCATTCCCAGTGGCAACTACGGAGCCGGCTCGGTGATCTTATGGGACATCGGAACCTACAAACCACCCATTGACAAGGAAGATCAGGATATAAACACCCTGCTGAAAAAACAATACAAAGAAGGCAAAATCCATTTATTCTTTGAAGGCCGGAAAATTAAGGGGGAATACACTTTGGTACGGACTGGTCGGGACAAAAACCATTGGTTGTTGATCAAGGTCAGGGATCAATACGCAGGATCTCAGGATTTTTCAGAAGAATCCGTTTTGAGTACTCGCGTGGTATCCGACGTCAATGAAAAGGAAAACCCCCTCGCCAAAGTTATGAAAAAGGGAGTTCGGACGGAATTTCCGGAGGATTTCAAACCTATGCTGGCAACGTTGACCGATGAACCATTTAGCGGTAGCGGCTGGCTTTTTGAGGTAAAATATGACGGATACCGATGTCTGGTCTTCAGAGAGGCTGAACAGGTGAAATTGTTGAGTCGAAACGGTCTCAATCTGAATGCCAAATTTCCTGAATTGGCGGAGGCTGCGGAAGAACTACCAGCCAATTGTGTATTGGATGGTGAGATCATTGTTCCGGACAAAACCGGAGGAGGTGATTTCAGCAAACTCCAAAAATATTTCAGGAAAGGTCAAAAATACGCGCTGCGACTGATTCTATTTGACCTCATCTATCTCGAAGGCCGCGATTTTACAAGGATTCCACTGGAATTGCGAAAAGCTGCCCTGGAATTGATATTGGACCCGATCAAAGACAAACGGATCGTGTACAGCAGCCATATTCTGGATCGGGGCAAGGAATATTTTCAAGCTTCCCGGAAACTGGGCCTGGAGGGCGTGATGGCCAAAAAGAAAGACAGTCTGTATCATAAAAATACGCGAAGTGATGATTGGTTGAAAATAAAAAATGAAAAAATGGATGATTTAATAGTCGCAGGACTCACCCCTTCGACTTCTTCCAGAGCATTTGGGGCCATACTCCTGGCCCGACCCGGGGACGATGGTGAGTTTGAATTCGCGGGCAAGGTAGGAACCGGATTTTCGATCAAAGAAATGAAAAACATCCTATCCACCTTGAAAAAAAAGAAAACAAAGAATGGAATCGTGGAAGCCGGAGAAGAAGTCCTTTTTTACACAGAGCCTTATTATTTTGCCCAGGTCAGATTCAAAGAAAAGACCGAAGGGGGCAAGTTAAGGCATCCATCATTTGTAGCACTTCGGGAAGATAAATTCTATGGAGAGGAAAACCAGGATAATGGCCAGAAAAACCCTCCGGGAATGGGAGGAACAGAAACACCCGCAGTGCCCAAAGGGGTTCGTCTCACCAATACGGATAAAATATTTTTTCCGAAAGAAAAGATTACGAAAGGGGATGTCCTTGCCTATTATAATCAAATGGTGGAATTTATCCTGCCGCATCTCAAAGACCGGCCATTGACGCTGAAGCGAACTCCCAACGGGATCAGGGACAAAGGTTTTTATCAAAAAGACGTCAGGGATGATCTGCCGGGTTATGTTCATACCGCGGAGATTTCATCTAAAAGTTCGGAAAAAGAATTTATTACTTACGCGTTTTGCAACAACCACAAATCCCTGATCTTCCTGGTCAACTATGGCTGCGTGGAAATGCATTGCTGGAATAGCCGGGAAGATAAGCTGGATCATCCGGATCATCTGATCTTTGATATAGATCCACCGGGATCGGAATTTGGAATGGCAAAGGAAGGGGCATTTAGGCTGATCGAAATACTGGACAAAATGGATATTCATTATGGCATCAAAACATCCGGAGGCGATGGGATTCACCTGTACGTCCCGATAGTCAGAAAGTACAGCCATAATCAGGCCAGGGACATGACCCACGTCATCGCCAAAATCTGGCTTAAGAAAATGGGCCAGAAGGGATCGCTGGAACGGTCCCCCTCGAAACGAAAAAATCAGGTCTATCTGGATTATCTGCAAAACGGACGTGGTAAGACGATGGCGTGTCCGTATTCTCTCCGGGTGCGGAATGGAGTACCGGTTTCCATGCCTTTGAGTGTGGAAGATCTCGAAAGCATCCAATCCCCGGACGAAATGAATATAGTCTCCGTGCCTGATCTTGTCCGAAGCAGACAAGATCCCTGGAAAGGTCTCTATGACCGCAGACTGAAATTGGAAGAAATGGTACAAAAACTGGAAGGAGGAAGCTGAGAGCTGAAAGCTGAAAGCTGAAAGCTGAGAGGTGGAAGCAGAGAG
>CALEIL010000406.1 GCA_937876435.1 uncultured Bacteroidota bacterium | reverse complement strand
AAGTTCCTGAGATAGAAGATGGAATTATCAATATCAAGCAAATCGAACGGTTGCCGGGCGAACGGGCTAAAGTAGCCGTGGAATCCTATGATGACCGGATCGATCCCGTAGGAGCCTGCGTGGGGATGAAGGGGGTCAGAATTCACGGGATAGTTCGCGAATTGCGCAACGAAAACATCGATATCGTCAATTTTACCAACAATCTCAACCTGTATATCCAACGTTCACTCACGCCGGCTAAAATATCCAATATCGAGTTGGATCTCGAAAACCGGAGAGCATCGGTATTCCTTCCACCCGACCAGGTATCCCTGGCGATTGGGCGGGGAGGGCACAATATCAAACTGGCTTCCAGATTGACCAACCTCGAACTCGACGTTTACAGGGATGTAGAAGAATTTGAGATCGAGGACGACGTTGATCTGGACGAATTCTCCGATGAGATTGACAGCTGGGTCATCGATGAACTCAAAAACATCGGTTGTGACACAGCAAGGAGTGTGTTAAAACTAAGCTCTGCGGAATTGGTGCGTCGTACGGATCTCGAACAGGAAACCGTAGATCACGTATTAAGCGTTCTCAGAGCCGAGTTTGATGAAGATTTTGAAGAGGTATTTGAAGAGGAATGATATAAAAAGTCTTCACTTTTGTAAATTTGCAGAAAATATAAAAAACTGAATGTCAAAAAGATTAGTAAAGATTGCGAAAGAGCTCAATGTCGGAACCGGTTCTATCGTGGATTTCTTGGCCGGAAAGGGTTTTGAAATCGACGATAAACCTACAGCCAAGGTCTCTGATGAAATGTATAATCTTTTGGTTCAGGAATTCAGAGGTTCCATGGCAGTCAAAGAACAGGCCAATCAATTGGTCATTGGAACCAATCGTCAACCAGCAAGGAAAGAGGAGGAAGAGAGAAAAGCCCCCGTCAAGGAGGAAGTAAAAGTAGTCAAACCGCCCGTTCAGAAGAAGAAAGAAGAGATCCTGGTAGAAGAAGAACCGGTGAAGGAAGAAGCTCCACGAAGCGAGCAAAAGGGAGGCCTGAAAGTGGTCGGCAAGATCGATTTGGATCAAAAACCTAAGAAAAAAGCCGAACCGGAAGAAGTTCAGGAGGAAACACAGAAACCTGTTTCAGAGCCTGAAGCAAAACCTGAACCAGAACCGGAACCGGAACCAGAAACCGTCACCGAAGACGTAGTGGAAGTGGAAGAAAAAGAGAAGGAAGCGCCACCGGAGGTCCAGGAACCCGAAGCCACGGAGGATAAGGTCCAAACACCACCGACCGAAGCACCGGAGCCGGAAAATACGGTCATAAAAGCAGATGCTCCCAAACTTCAGGGATTGAAGATTATGGGAAAAATATCCGCGGATCAACTCAGTCCAAGGAAGAAAAAGAAAAAGGAAACACCTCCTGCTGCTGCCACGCCTGCAGCCGCCGCAGATGATGCGACAAAAAGGAAAAGGCGACGACGTAAAGTGGTTACCGCTGCAGACCGGAAGGCAAAAGGTAAAAAACCAGTACAGAAAGGGGCGAAAGGCAAAGACGATATCCGCGAAGTCACCCAAAAAGAAATTGAAGAACAGATCAAGGCCACTATGGCCCGTCTGAACAAGGGTGGTAAAAATAAACGTCAGAAAGCAAGGCGGGATAAACGGGAGAACTTCCGGGAGAAAGAGGAACTGAAACAACTTCAGGAAGAGGAACAGGCACGTCTGGAGGTGACCGAATTTATTTCGGTGCAGGAACTGGCCAACATGATGGATGTTTCGGCCACAGACGTGATCATGGTCTGCATGAATATGGGGGTGATCGTTTCCATTAACCAACGTCTGGATGCTGAGATTATCGAACTCGTAGCTGAAGAATTCAACCACGAGGTTGTGTTTGTCGACGCGGAAGATAATATCGATATCGACGATGAATACGAGGATGATCCGGAAGATCTGGAACCTCGTGCACCGATCGTCACGGTGATGGGTCATGTGGATCACGGAAAAACCTCATTGCTGGATTATATCCGTCAGGAAAAAGTAGCAGAAGGTGAGGCAGGAGGGATTACCCAGCACATCGGAGCTTATGAAGTGGTGGTCGGTGAGGAGAATAAAAAGATTACTTTCCTCGATACGCCTGGTCACGAAGCGTTTACCGCTATGCGGGCGCGGGGTGCCAAAGTCACCGATGTGGCTGTGGTCATTATTGCAGCGGACGATAATATCATGCCGCAGACCAGGGAGGCGATTTCGCACGCCCAGGCTGCCGGTGTGCCTATCGTGTTTGCCATTAACAAAATAGATAAGCAGGGAGCTGATCCGGAAAGGATCAAAAAGGAATTGGCCGAATTGAATCTGCTGGTGGAAGATTGGGGTGGAAAATACCAGTCTCAGGAGATCTCAGCTACCAAGGGAACCAACATAGATCTTTTGCTTGAAAAAATTCTTCTGGAATCGGAGTTGCTGGATTTGAAAGCCAATCCCAACAGGCCCGCCTACGGAACCATCCTGGAAGCATCTCTGGACAAAGGCCGGGGATACGTCTCCAAAATCTTGGTCCAGAATGGAACACTAGAGCTGGGAAATCCCATGGTAGCCGGTGAACACAGCGGTAAAGTAAAGGCGATGTTCAACGAATTTGGAAAAAGGGTCAGTACGGCTGGTCCGGCAGAACCCGTATTGGTTCTGGGATTGAGCGGAGCTCCTCAGGCCGGGGAAACCATCAAGGTATTGGAATCCGAGCAGGAAGCCAAGCAACTGGCCAATAAACGTGCCCAGATTATAAGAGAACAAACCAACCGGGCAGCCAAACGAATCAGTCTGGATGAGATCGGACGACGGTTGGCATTGGGCAATTTCAAAGAACTCAATCTGATTGTCAAAGGGGACGTGGACGGTTCTGTGGAAGCCTTGTCCGATAGTTTGATCAAACTCAGCGTGGAATCTATTCAGGTCAATGTGATCCACAAAGGAGTCGGACAGATCATCGAATCCGATGTATTGCTCGCTACCGCATCTGACGCCATTATTATTGGTTTCCAGGTGAGACCTTCGCTGGGTGCCCGAAAACTGGCTGAAGCTGAAGGGGTGGAGATCAAGACTTATTCCATCATCTACAACGCCATCGAAGAAGTCAAAATGGCGATGGAGGGAATGCTCGAACCGACCAAGGAGGAAAAAATTACTGCCTTGCTCGAAGTCCGGAGTACTTTCAAAGTTTCCAAAGTGGGAACTGTCGCGGGCTGTATCGTACAGGAAGGGACCGTCAACCGAAATAATTTTGTTCGGGTGATACGGGATGGTATCGTGATTTATCCGACCAAAGAAGGTCAGGTGGCTGAGATTGATTCGCTCAAACGGTTCAAGGACGACGTAAGAGAAGTGAAAAATGGTTTTGAGTGTGGGGTCACCATCAAAAATTTCAATGACATCAAAGACGGTGACTTCATTGAAGCCTACGAAGTGATCGAAGTCAAACAAACGCTATAATACCAGACACTATTGACGATAAAATAAAACGGCTACTGGACCAAAAAGCCAGCAGGTACGAAAACAGGTCCTTTATTGAAAATGACCCTATTTCCGTCCCCCATGGTTATACCTCCAGACCTGACATCGAAATAGCAGGCCTGTTTTCATCGGTATTTGCGTGGGGTTTGCGGAAAACCATCATCAACAAAAGCAGGGAATTACTCCATATGATGGATGATTCACCGCATGATTTTATTTTGCATCATACGGATGAAGATCTCAAAGTTTTAGAGAATTTCCGGCACAGGACATTCCAACCCGCAGATGCCTTGTATTTTGTTCACTTTTTGCATCATTATTTTCACAATCATCATAGTCTGGAGGAAGCCTTTCGTGACAGGGACGGGACGTTTGAAGACCTGGAAAGTGGTCTGATAAATTTCCATCTTCTTTTCTTCAATAATGAATACGCCCTGGACCGGACCCGCAAACACATACCCTCACCAGCCCGCAATTCCGCTACCAAGCGACTCAACATGTACCTTCGCTGGATGGTCAGACCATCTGACAGAGAGGTGGATTTTGGACTTTGGAAGAATATTTCCCCTTCCAGACTTTTTATTCCTCTCGATGTCCACGTCAGCAGGGTAGCGCAGCGTTTGGGAATTCTGAGAAGAGATAAAAGCGACTGGAAAGCAGTATTGGAATTGACCGGATACCTGAGAAAAATGGATCCTCTGGATCCGGTCCGGTACGATTTTGCTTTGTTCAATATGGGCTTGAATAATGAATTTTTTGATTGATCGCGCCCACGCAGTACTCCGCGGCCCAGGCTGTTGGATCATGGGTCATGGAACGACCATGAGTTTGTCGGCTATGCCGGTTTGTGCGCTTCGCGCGTTTGGTGGATGGTGCGCAGAGCAGATCAT
>CALEIL010000405.1 GCA_937876435.1 uncultured Bacteroidota bacterium | reverse complement strand
TTATACCATATTATGACACCATTGCTTCTTATTTGGTCAGTCGTCCAGGTGATTTATTTTTTCTTTAACAAGTCTCCGTATCGCAAGAACTACCCTGGGACCGGGTGACCATGGATGTCTCTGACCAAAATTGATGGGACAAAAGATAGAGCAGCGATCAGGTTTATACCTCCACCATTTTTTGGGGTGCCATGCGCATGACATGCCGCCAATTGGAAACCGGAGTGCAATTATTGATGGGAATTTGATGTTCCCTACAACCCGGGATCAATAGTATACCCGGGACGTTTTTAACTTGCCTGCCGGAGCTCCGGCCCGGAAAATTTCAAAACGTAGCGAATATATTTCCTGTACGGTATACGCCTGTCAATATTAATTTCTGAAAAGTTACAACGGCCAGTTTGTCCTGCCCCAGGCCATCAGATTAGTAAACCCTGACCCACCTGCGATCACATTGAAGTTCACAGGAACCAGATTATGGGTTGAGTTAAAATATTTTCATCTCACGTACCTAAATTCTATGGTATCCCGGGGAACGACGGGCAGATTATACCCACCGGTATCCACCAGAATATGGGGATGATTTCTCCTGAAGTCTGTCACCGACTCCGGGGAAATATCCGATTGATACGTGAATACCTTCCTGAGTCGGGGCCATCCGGCCAGTATGCTGATGTCGGATCCGGACCACTGCGCACCGGTCAAATTGAGGATCTGGATATCTTTCAAGGCTGAAAGTTTTTGTAACCCCTGGTCCGGTAAGGAGCATTGGGCCAGATTTAGGTCTGTTGTTTTTATCAGGTTGCTTAATTCATCCAAATGGGTGTCCGTCAATTCCTTCCCCGAAATATCAACCCAAATCACCTGTTCTTTAAGTTTTGCAACCTCCCGGATCAATGTGGGTTGTAATAGGGGGACGTTGATAAACGACACTTCAAGATACGGATTATTGACACCGACGTGCTGAATCAGTACTCCACTATCCCGGAGGCTTTCGAGCAACGCTTCATCGGGGGATGATACTTCTTCGGTCGGGATGAGAGGATTGGAAAACAGTTTTTCATCAGAAATCAGGTCGTCGTACCAGACTTTCAAATCCTGTTGATCGTGGTATTGCCCGGCCATTTGCTCAGTTTTACCGCCTTCCCTGATCCAGGAACCGATCACACCTATCTCGTATTTTGTCAACTGGGTTTTGCCTTTTGGTGGCATATGGTGATCATCTTCCAACGGGAGATTCAATACCCGATACAACTTACTCTTTTCCAGATCCTCCACTATCAGAAGATCGCCGGACTCCCCTCCTTTCCGGATCATATCCGGATTATCCAGGCGAAGTTCCCCTTTCTGTTTTCGATCGCTATGACAGGAATAACATCTCGCTTCGAGAATAGGGGCGATTATATCTTCGTAGACCAGGGCACTGTCCAGGCTGGAAATATCAAATTCAAGTTTTTCGGCTTCGTATGGGTCGTGGCCCAGGAATTGTTGCCAGGCCACCGGCATTCCTTCCCACAGGTAATTGTCTCCATGAGTCAGGACGCCTCCACGATGCCCCGTGACAAACAGGAATACTGACGTGATCGCGACGACACTATAATTGATCCATGATTTTGTATTCAATTGAAATTCAATCATATACCAGCCGATAGTAAATAACGCCAGCAAAATGCCGGACCATTTGTGTCTATCCAGTTCATCGACCGGATACGTCCCTGCCACGGAGAGCAACAGACCTGTGATGCAGGTCACTACTGTCATGACTGCCGATAATAACAAGGTCACTTTCAGGGCCGGCCTATATGTACTGGATTGACTCCTGATATCCAAAATTTTAAAAAGTATAGCGATGGCCAAAAACCCTATAGGAATATGCACGATCAATGGATGGAACCGCCCGAAGAACATTTCAAAATCAAACATTCTGATCTTTTGAGTGTGAATTTAGCTCTTTCAATATTAAGCCAGAATTGGTTTGATGACTTCTCCCCCTACATCTGTCAACCGGAAAGGTCTGCCCTGGAAATTGTAGGTGAATTTTTCATGATCGTACCCGAGCACATGAAGCATCGTGGCATGGATATCGTTCACGGAAGTTCTGCCTTCCACCCCGTAATATCCCACCTCGTCGGTCTGACCATGGGACACGCCTTTTGCAATCCCCCCGCCGGCAATCCACATGGTGAACGCATCCGTGTGGTGGTCCCTTCCATAAAAGGCCATTTTCTTGCCTTCTCTGTTTTCCTGCATGGGAGTTCTTCCAAATTCCCCACCCCATACCACCAGGGTTTCCTCCAATAATCCACGTTGCTTCAGATCCAGGAGCAAAGCCGACATAGGACGATCAATCTGACGACACTTATTTCTAAAACCGTAATCGATAGCTGTACTTTCACCCGTTCCATGGGAATCCCATCCCCAGTCGTAAAGCTGAACAAACCGCACTCCTTTTTCGACCAGTTTCCTGGCCAGGAGGCAATTGTTGGCAAAACTTTCCTTGCCTGGTTCGGTACCGTACAATTCCTGTATGTATGATGGTTCATCATCGATATTCATCACGTCGGGAACCGCGATTTGCATCCGGAATGCCATTTCGTACTGGTTGATCCTCGCCAGAATTTCCGGATCGCCATAATCGGAAAATTCCTCCTGATTGACCTTGTTGATGGCTTCTATCACATTCTTTTTCAAGCCCCTGTCGACGCCGTGAGGATCCTGAATATACAAAACCGGATCCCCCTTGGATCGGCACTGCACCCCTTGATATACCGATGGAAGGAAGCCACTCCCCCACACACTTTTCCCGGCATCGGGAGTTTTTCCGCCGGAGGTAAGTACCACAAATCCCGGGAGATTATTATTTTCTGAACCCAGACCGTACGTCACCCACGATCCGAGGCTGGGTCTACCCAGTCTGGCGCTTCCGGTGTGCATAAACAATTGAGCCGGCCCATGATTAAACTGATCGGTATGGACTGCTTTCAGGAAACTAACCTCATCGGCCATGGTAGCGAAATGGGGTAGATTATCCGAGACCCAGGCTCCGGATTCTCCCCTTTGTTTAAATTCTGCCTGTGGCCCCAGCATATTGGGGACTCCCCGGATAAAGGCAAATTTCTTTCCCTCCAGAAATGATTCCGGGCAGGGTTGGTTGTGCAATTTTTGAAGTTCCGGTTTGAAGTCAAACAACTCAAGTTGAGAGGGAGCACCGGCCATATGGAGATAAATGACCCGTTTGGCTTTGGGTGCAAAATGCGGAGGTAGCGGGGCCAGAGGATTGAGATCCCGCGCGCTGAGTTTGGATGCTGCAGAGGTGTTACTCCCACAAGAGGACAACATCATCGCACCAAATGCCGCGGTCCCCATACCGGACACACAATCCCTGATAAAATGCCTGCGGGTAGTGCTTTCTATTTCCCTTTTCTGAAATTCATCGATCAGTTTTGAAATCTTCATACCTACGTCTTTGTCAAAAATTCATCCAAATTCATAATCGCCGAACACACTATGGACAATGCAGCCAGTTCGAGCCTATTCTCCCGTTCCTTCAGGTTCAATACTCCGATAGACAGGTATTTGTCCAGATATTTATCGTCCTCCTCAAAATGTTCTATGGCTTGCTCGTACAGTTTCAGAAAGGCATCTGATTTTTCGGAAGAAACCGACCTGAATGTAGCTTCATAGTACGCAATTTTGATCAGCTTTTCGGCATCTCCTCCCGTCTTAAGCAATTTGTCCGCCCAGGCCAGCGCCGCTTCGGTATATACCGGATCGTTGAGTGTAACCAAAGCCTGCAAAGGGGTATTGGTTCTGGTGCGCTGAATCTGGCAGATTTCTCTGCTGCCGGCATCAAAACTAACAAGTGAGGGATACGGACTGGTTCTTTTGATAAATGTATACACTCCTCTTCGATATCTGTCTTCCCCTTCAGCCGTCACCCATTTTTCACCATTGTACACGGTTTGCCATATATCATCAGGTTGGGGGGGCATCACGCTGGGGCCATACATTTTAGCGCTCAATAAGCCACTGACGGCGAGTGCCTGGTCCCGGATTTGTTCCGCAGAAAGCCGAAAACGGGGCCCTCTGGCATAATACAGATTGTAGGGATCCACCTCTCTATGCTGGTCGGTGACAGCAGAAGACTGGCGATAGGTCCCGGAGAGTACGATATCCCGAATCAATGGTTTCAGATGCCATTTGTGTTCTTTCACCAACCTAACGGCTAACCAATCGAGCAATTCGCGGTGCACGGAGGGTTCTGACTGTGAGCCGAGGTCTTCGACCGTTGTGACCAGTCCCTGTCCAAATATTTGTTGCCAGATACGATTGACCACCGTTCGGGCGGTCAGAGGATTTTGTTCATCCACGATCCACTGCGCCAGTCCGAGTCTGTTTCGTGGGGCACCTTCCGGGAATGGATTGAGGACTTCGGGCACATCGGGCTTGACCGTGGCTCCTTTGACCATCCAGTTGCCTTTTTCAAATACCTGGGTAGTCCGGTGCATGGCCGGTGGATTTTCGACCAGGACGGGTACGCCTTTCGTGTCCGCAGTCAGGACCTGGTAATAGGTCCCTTTGATTTTCTCAAACCCGGGGAGATCTTTACCCGGGAAGGGTGGTCGAAAGGCAAACCAAAATATTCTGAATGAATTCTGATCGGGACCGAGGGTCGGGTTGCTGAATTCTATAAACAGATCCACCGAATCAGCTACTGGTCTTATTGGTATAAAATCGAGTTCGGTTCCCCTGGTTTTCCGGATGGGAAACGAAGCGATCACTTCTCCGTTTTTATCCTTTTCGCGAATGGTCATTTTTCCACCCTCCTGACTGCATTGGTATGATATGACCATCGTTTGGGCATGGTTGAGCCACACACCGGGGAGGGAACAGTGTCCGTTGTGCCTCAAAGCCATATATTTGGTATCACTCAATTCCCCATTGACAAAATCGGTACAGTGGTAGGTATGCACTTTGGGCTCCAGGGTTTTAATGAATTGCATTTCTTTTCGGACCCTGTTCGGATCATCCGTATTTTTGGTGATCCAGTGCTCTAGTTCCTCTACCGATGACAACAAAGAGTCGGGGTACATCCGCAGCAAGGGCATATCATCGGCGGTATCTTCATCTCTTGTATTGTTGAAAAATGCCATCACTTCGTAGTATTCCTCGTGTTTGAATGGGTCATAGGTATGAGCGTGACACTGCACGCAACCGTAGGTTGTGCTTTGCCATACTTCAAATGTGGTATTGACGCGATCCACCACGGCGGCTATCCGGTATTCTTCGTCCAGCGTACCCCCTTCATCGTTGCTCATGGTATTGCGATGAAATGCCGTAGCGATCCATTGTTCGGGGCTCGGATCGGGGAGCAGATCACCGGCCAGTTGTTCGATGGTAAATTGATCGAACGGTTTGTCTTCATTGAATGATTTGATCACGTAATCCCGGAACCACCACATCGGGCGGGACTGATCTTTTTCGTACCCTTTGGTATCCGCATACCGGGCAAGATCCAGCCACCAGCTCGCCCATTTTTCACCAAAATTTTTATCCTGAAGCAATCGGTCTACGGTAGCTTCATAGGTGAGTTCCCCGGATTTGATTTGCGATACGGTTTCTGGTGAAGGAGGGAGACCAGTAAGATCAAGATGTAGTCGGCGGATCAACCGGCCGGTATCCTCTCTGGCTGATGGACTGAGTCCTGTTTTTTGCATATCGTGAAAGACAAAACGATCGATTTCATTGACGAAATAGGATTCCTGGTTTCCGTTCAAATTAGCTTCGGCGACCGCATCGGGTACGAGTGGTTCTTCCGGAGGGATGTACGCCCAGTGTTCGCCCCAGGTCGCTCCCTGGCGCACCCATTCTTCCATGATCTTGATTTCCTGACGTGTGAGGGGTGGTTTTTGGTATGGCATCCGGAGTTCAGGATCGGTTTCCTTGAGTCGTTGGATCAACGGGCTGTTTTCCGGATCTCCGGGGATGATAGCGGGATGTCCGGCATCGGTATTGGCCATGGCTTCTTCCTGAAAAAGCAGGCTAAAACCGCCATTCTTTTTGACACCTCCGTGGCAGGTGATACAATTTTTATTGATGATGGGTTTGACCTGGGTGCTGTAATCTATAGGAGGTTCGCTCGCGGTGTTGAAATAAAACACCAGACCGACGACAAATATCAATATAATCGCTATCGTTAGCCGCATAATTTGAAGTTGAAAATTACTCTCATCCCAAGAAACAGAATCTCATCATGAGTAAATATAGAAAATATAGTAGTGAAAAGAAAAGAAACAATTAGAGAATTCTCGCTCAGGGGACGATAACGGGGAGGTGAATGGGTCGTAAGTAAATTAAATAGAAGAGGAGAGTGTGGTATTGATCAGACCGTATTGGTTCTCATGGCAACCGTATTGGTTCTCACGGCAACCGTATTGGTTCTCACGGCAACCGGGTCGTCACCGATTCCAAATAATGAAGGAGGATGTCTATAGCATATTCATTCACGCGGTAGCAAATAGCGTTTCCCTGGATATCTCCGACAATCACTCCATTTTGATGGAGCACCTGGAGGTGTTGGGCAATGGTGGGTTGTGAAAGGGGTAAGACGTCAACGATGTCTCTGCAGATGCAGTGATGCACCGAAAGAAGGTGATTGATTATTGCCACCCGGGCGGGATGTCCCAATGCTTTCGCTACGGTGGCGACAGCATTTTGTTCATCGGTAAATTTTTCAAATTTTGTAACACCCATAATACTTAAATATGGCCGGGGACTAAGTTAACAAAATAAAATATAGGATCCAATTTTTATGAAGGTTGTTTTGTATTCCCTGCCATTTTCAATTGGCAGATTTGCTTTACTCTGGATATGCCATCGCCACTCACGGTTCCAATCAACGGTAGATTGCTATATTACATTCAAAGGAGAAAGAAAACTTCTGATTTCCTATTGGTAGATTGCTTTATAGCTATATTGCAATATTACATTCAAAGAGGTCTTCCGACATTATCATCTCAACGGTAGATTGCTATATTGCAATATTACGTGCAAAGAGAATAGTCTAACCCTGAATTCCAAACGGCATTTTTCATTAATACCCTATACCACTCAAACCCCGCCTCCCCTGGACCTACCTCGTAACCCATCAAGAAGTTCTCAACTCCAGGGATTCAATTTCTGAATCTATCAGCAAATCTTATTTATATCGATCATGCAAACCAACCCCCGCCAGAATTTGTCCTGCAATTTTCTCGATCCGTCGCAACTTCGTCCCTACCTGTTTTGCTTCAGAGATGTAATCCGCATATTCACGCTGCCTGCCCGGGGTGAGTTCCCCAAATGCTGCCATCAATTCTGAGTCCCCATCCAACGCAGCCTGCAATTCATCCGGAATCACCAATGTTCTGGAACGAGTGACTTTCATCTCCCTCCCCGCTTTTTGATTTTCGATTGCCTCCAGAATATACTCCCTCGCGTGAATCTTGTTTTTACTGAATTCTTCGTGTGAATGAAACACCATCTTCCGAAGACTCTTAGTTGTGTCACTGGATCGTTCGAGAAGTTTTTGACTGTCCTCTAAAAATACACCCATATGAAACCACAAACCCATGTAGGATTTAAACCCCAATAGCCCGATCACGTTCTTACCCTCCAGAGTGTACATGGGCGATCCCCATTTGACCTCTTCCTTCAATCCGGTGTCGAGCAGAATCTCCCGCAATTCCCGCAAACCATCCTCCCATTGAGGATTCTGTTCTATATATTCGTCTACCGTCGTCGCCATGGTCTGTAATCGTAATTTAATTTGTATTTGAATTTGTACTTGGGAAATTATGACTTTAATGTCAAAATTCCAAAATATTCCGATCAGACTCCCATACGTATGGTAACAGATGGATCCCATTAATCAATCAACCGGGATGCGACGATGATCATACGGAGAAAAAAGAATCCTCCATAAGTTTTAAGCATTGATGAAACTGTCCACTAACCACTACCCATCCAACCGGAGCCTTACTGCCCCTTCCACCATCGCCACACATCCAGACCGTTGGCGTAAAGTACCAACGCAATGATAAAAACGAATCCGATGATCGTGGCAATCTCGAGAACCTTATCGCTCGGTTTACGCCCCGTCACCGCTTCGATCAGCAAAAACATGACGTGTCCACCGTCCAGTGCCGGAATAGGCAACAGATTCATAAAACCCAGTATCAGGGAAAGGATCGCCGTATTGCGCCAGAATGCCTGCCAATCCCAGGTGTCCGGGAATAATTGTGAAATAGTGCCAAAGCCACCCAGACTATCCGAAGCCTTAATCTTGCCCCTGAACATCTGTCCGAATGCCTTGATCTGGGTCATGATAAAATCCCAGCCCTGTTTTACCCCCAATGGCAATGCCTCAGCCAGAGTATATTCATCCTTTGAAAATTCGAAAAACCGGTCATAACCGTAATTCTGAAATCCGAGTGTTCCCTCATCCGTCACCTCTACCGGGACGGTCATTTCTTCGTTCCCCCGCTGCACAAGTAGCGTAATTTCTTCGCCTTTGTGAAGTTTGATCTCTTTTAGGAATTGATCAAAAAACCGGGTTTCCTCCTCACCGATGGCTAAAATTTTGTCATCCTGCTGAAGACCTGCCTTTTCAGCATTGCTGTTTTTGACAACCTGCATGATTTCCACCGGCATTCGCGGGGCTACCAGGTAGGCATCCTTGAATTCATACCCCGTCAGGATCTGTGTAAACCGGGGATCCACATCAATGGTGACTTCAGAACCACTTCGGTCGACAGTAATGGTTTTTGCGTTGTTGATGCCGATTTCAGAACGGATAATTCCGGGATTGTACCTGGTAAACTGAAGTTCCCCTACTTTCACTATATTATCCCCTGGCTGCAATCCCATTTCCTGCGCAAGACTGTCCACCTGAAGGCCGTACTTCAATTCACTGGAGGGCAAATATTCGGATCCATACTGCCACAGCATCAGACCAAAAATGAGAAATCCCAAAATGAAATTGACAGTCACACCGCCCAACATAATGATCAATCGCTGCCAGACGGGCTTGGATCGAAATTCCCACGGTTTGGGCTCCGATTTGAGCACCTCCGTATCCAGACTCTCATCCACCATTCCCGATATTTTGACATACCCCCCCAAAGGCAACCATCCGATGCCGTACTCGGTTTCCCCTATTTTCTTTTTAAACAGGGAAAAACCGGGATCAAAAAAGAGGTAAAATTTCTCTACCCGTGTTTTAAACCATTTGGCCGGTAAAAAATGGCCCAACTCATGCAAAACGATGAGTATGGAAAGACTCAATGCAAACTGTGCTATTACTACACCCATATAAATTTCTAGTTACGTATATTTGTATCTCATTCATTACTCCGGTTAGATCCGGTGTAAAATCTCCCTTACCAAACGTAAAACAGCGTGCAAAGTTACAGATTATTGACGAACAACCATCTAATTTACCATGGGCTATTGTAGAAATACGACTTGTGATTGGAATGACTCCGGTCGGTCGGGCTCCCTTTTGACAAAGATGCAGAAACAATGCGACCAAAATCTTATTGAACTCTCCCTGATCCTCCGCTACGCTATGCCCCACCGAATACAATGTTTTTCCGTTGGCCCACCGGATCAAATCACCGCTCCTATGTCACACAATAAAAAATATTCCTTAACATTGTACCATGGCATTACACCTCATATCTTATCAGGAAAACGACCGTTTGTTTTTTGAACAGGATGTGGCGCATCATATCGTACGCAGCCTTAGAAAACAACCAGGCGACTTAATCCACGCCACCGATGGGAAAGGCACGATTTTCAAAGCCGTTCTCGAATCAGGAAACGATAAGACCATGGAGGCCACCATCCTCAGTCAGGATTTTCAGATTAAAAAATGGAAAATTCACGTGGCCTGTTCACTGATAAAAATGGAAAGCCGGTTTGAATATTTTCTGGAAAAAGCTACAGAGACAGGTATCCATCAGATCACGCCCCTGATCTGTGAGCGGACTTTCAAACCCAAATTGAGAATTGAACGGGCTCAAAAAATCATTAATTCAGCGGTTCAACAATCCTTCAACCCATACGTTCCTATACTCGATAAGCCAATCCTTTTGGAGGAGTATCTCAGCCGAAGCATTGCTGATGACCACAACCGGTACATAGCTACTGCTATCGACAGGGGAGAAGTCCCTCTTCTGGAACAGCAATACCAGGGAGAAAATCCCGTTCACATATTGATAGGCCCGGAAGGAGATTTTACACCGGCAGAAGTCGACGCCTCCATTAAGCAAGGATGGATCCCGGTTTCGCTGGGCGACAACCGGTTGAGAACGGAAACCGCCGCTACTATGGTGGTACAGATTATTAAGAGTTGTTACCACATTAAAACCCAAACTACCAAATGAGATACGTATTTCCTGTTGTACTGGTAGCGTTTCTGAGTCTGAATCTACAGGCCCAAAAAACACCCATTGGTTTACTCAAATACAGCGGAGGAGGCGACTGGTACGCCAATCCTACTGCGTTGCCCAATCTCATTCAGTTTTGCAACCATACCCTCGGAACCAACCTGGACGATGATTACGTCACGGTGGATGTCGGCAGCCCGGAATTATTTGATCTGCCGTTCGTTCACATGACCGGACACGGAAACGTCGTCTTCAACGACCAGGAAGCCGAAAACCTGCGGATCTATCTGGAAGCAGGGGGCTTTCTCCATATCGATGACAACTATGGGATGGATCCCTACATTCGGGTAGCCATGAAGAAGGTATTTCCGGAATTGGATTTCGTAGAGATCCCGTTTAACCATCCACTCTATCATCAGAAATTTAATTTCCCCGAGGGAGTTCCCAAAATCCACGAACACGATGGCAATCAGGCACAGGGCTTTGGCCTGATCTATGAGGGAAGGCTGGTTTGCTTCTACAGTTACGAATCGGATATCGGGGATGGATGGGAAGATGAGTCTGTCCACAATGATCCTCCTGAAAAAAGATTGGAAGCCCTTCAGATGGGGGCTAACCTGATCCAATTCGCCTTTCTCCAATAATCAGGGTGCATGATGATGTATCTGATCTCCAAATCCATCCATATCATTGGCGTAGTCAGCTGGTTTGCCGGCTTGTTTTACCTGGTCCGATTGTTCGTGTACTTCGGAGAAGCCGCTATACTCCCTCAGGAAAAAAAAGAAATACTTCAGGCTCAGTACGAAGTGATGATCCGGCGGTTGTTCAATATCATTACCACACCCGCGATGATTATCACTCTGGTAGCAGGAATTGTAATGCTTTTCCTCAATCCCGACCTTCTGCGACAACCCTGGATGATCGCCAAACTGGGCCTGGTCGTGTGTTTGCTGATTTATCACTGGTACTGTGGAAGCATCATCCGGCACTTATACGACAATCAAAACAATTGGGCTCCATTCCGGATGAGGCTGTTCAATGAAGTAGCTACTATCCTACTGGTTGCGATTGTGTTTCTCGTTGTAATGAAAAATACCTTCAACGCCTTATATGGATTGATTGGATTTATCATTTTCGCCATACTTTTGTTTACAGCAGCAACGTGGTATAAGAACCGGCGAAAAAAATTAAACCGATAATATATGCAATTTGCTTTTCCATTATTTTTAATCGCTCTGGCGAGTATTCTGATCCCTCTGATCATACACCTGTTTTATTTTCAGCGGTACAGAACAGAATATTTTTCCAATGTGCGGTTCCTCAAGGAAGTGGTCGAGGAAAAGCAAACCCGTTCCAGACTACGAAACATCCTGGTATTGCTGTCCCGGATATTTTTCATCGTCTTCCTGGTGCTTGCTTTTGCCCAACCTTTCCTGCGAACCAACACAGGAGCAGAAAACGAAAGACCAGACTTTGTTTCTCTTTTCATTGACAATTCCTACAGCATGGAAAGCCTGAGCAGCGAAACACCGGTCTTCCAGGTGGCTGTCAATCGGGCCAGAGAAATAATAAGATCCTATCCGGAAGGCACCTCATTTCAAATATTGACCAATCAGCTCAATCCCTCCGCCCGGCGGGTTGTGGATCAGGATCTGGCTATCGGTATGATCGATGAAATCGAGATGGGTTCTGAAATCACCAATCTTAATCATATATACGAATTCGTCCGGAAGACCGCCGAAAGACAGGAAGCCAAAGCTCACATGTTCTGGCTGTCCGATTTCCAACGAAATTCCATCCCCGATCCGATAGAAATCGACAGCGCGCTGACCTTGTTTCCCGTACCTGTCCAACCCGTGGAAGTCAGAAATATCAGCATAGACTCGAGTTGGTTTGAATCTCCGGTCCCCGAGGCCAACCAGGAAAATCAAATGTTTGTCCGACTGACCAACTACGGATCAGCCCCGGCAGAAAGCCGCATCGTATGGCGCGAAAATGATGAAGTGAGACCCGTGAGCACCGTATCGATCAACCCTGGCGAATCGGTGATCGATACCATAGGTGTCCAGCTTTCCGGAGAACAATCACGGTCGCTGATCCTGGAAGTGACGGATCATCCGATTACCTTTGACAACCGGTATTATTTACAACTCAATGGCAAACGAAAACTCCGCATTCTAATCATCGATAATGGCGGAAGCCCCAACCGATATTTGCAGTCCGCGTTCCAGCAACAAGCTACCGTCGAAAAAAAATTTGTACCGATCGACCGGATCGTTTATTCGGAATTTGACCAGCAGGATCTCATCGTTCTGGACGATCTTACTTCGATCAATTCAGGGCTGGCGTCCAATCTCAACCGGTATCTGGCGCAAGGTGGAAATGTTTTGATGTTTCCGGGACCTGAAGGCCCTTCGGCAGGTGTGAATGAGTTTTTAAGGGAAGCCGGACAGGTGGCCATCGGTGAATGGATGCAGGAAGATATGGAGGCTCTGGGTTTAAACTTTGAAGATTTTGTGTTTTCAGACGTATTCGAAAAACAACAAAGCCAGTTAGCTCTGCCATCGGTCAGAGGATATTACGCCCTCACCTCGGGAAATCGGGCAGCTTCTACCCATCTGATGCGCCTGAGGAATGGAAACCCGCTGATCAGTAAGATTTTTTCAGGAAACGGATTGCTGTATTTATCGCTGTCTCCACTGGATTCGCGATGGAATACCCTGGGGAACCACGCCGATATTTTCATACCGATGCTGTACCGCATGGCCCTTTCCCGCGCCAAAACCAATCAACTGGCGTATTTCATCGGAAAAGATCAGGATATCCAGATCAAGACAGACGAAGAACTTCAATCTGAAGCCATCGTGATAAGCAACGGTGAATATGAATTCATCCCCTCCTACCAGCAAACAGGTGATATCATACAGATATATCTGCACGACCAGATCAGGGAATCAGGCTTTTATCAGGTCCTCGAGGGCGATAAATCGATCGCGCATTTTGCGATGAACAATTCCCGCGGGGAAAGCGATATCAGCCTGTGGAACCCGCAGGATCTGAAAACTCAATTGACGGGCCATACCGTATTTATGAACAACGAACAACTGGCCTCTCTCGGGCAATTCATCCAGGAATTTGACCGCGGTAAAGTTTTTTGGAAGTACTGTCTTATATTTGCACTGGTATTTCTGATACTGGAAAGTCTGCTTCTCAGGTTTTTCAAAAACTGACCGAAACTTATGCGAGTAATATTCAAAAATGTGGAGTTGTGCTTTCCCGGTCACGCTCTTCATGGCCAAAAAAGAGACGTCCTGTTGGAGTATGACAAAGTAGGGGCTGTCGGGACCAATCTGGAACTTCCTGCACGAACCCGCGTCCTGGAAGGGGGTATACTGGTCCCTGGTCTGGTTGATATCGGAGCTTTTTCGGGGGAACCCGGCTTCGAGCACCGTGAAACCCTTCGGTCCCTGACCCGGTCCGCAGCCCGCGGGGGATATACGCATGTATTTGTGGTTCCCAATCTCAATCCCGTGACGGATAACCGGTCTACCGTTCAGTATCTGAAAGATGAAAGTCAACTGATCGACATCTCACCGATAGGAGCTGTCTCGAGGGGAACCCAGGGACAGGACCTGGCCGAAATATACGATATGAATCGGGCAGGTGTCAGGGTTTTTGGGGATGGGTTGAAACCTATTCGGGATGTTGGCCTTATGAAACGCAGCCTTCAATACGTCAAAACATTCGATGGATTGATTATCAACCCTCCGTTGGAAAGATCGATCGAACCAGAAGGCTTGATCCACGAAAGCAAAGTGAGTACTCAAATGGGATTGAAAGGAATCCCGGAAATCGCAGAATCCATCATGCTCAAGCGTGATATTGATCTGCTGGAATATACTGAATCGCGGCTACTGAGCCACCAGATTTCCAGTGAGGAAAGCGTCGAAATATTGAAAAAGGCCCGCAAATCAAATAATAGGTTGTATGCCTCGGTCGCCTTTCTCAATCTGATCAAGACCGTTCAGGATGTACAGCATTTTGATACCAATTACCTGGTATTACCCCCGTTGAGGGAAGAGAAGGATCGCCAGGCATTGATCAAATCTCTGGTAGCCGGTCATCTGGATTGCATCGTTTCAGGACACTTACCGGTCGAAGAAGAATGGAAGAAAATCGAATTCGCTGAGGCACATTTTGGATCCTCTACCCTACCCCTGGTTTTCCCGGTATTATACGACCGCCTCCACAAGCAGATCGATCTGGGTCAGCTAATCCAATGGCTCTCGATCAACCCGAGACGTATCATGGGCATCGACCAGGTCATTCCGGAAGTCGACCGGACGATCGATTTTACCTGGATCGATCCACAGCGGGAGACTGAATTCACTGCGCGTGACTTCCCTTCCAAAAGCAAAAACTCTTCCCTTTTGGATCGGTCCTGGAAAGGGAGTATTAAAGGGGTGTTCTATCAGGAAAATTACGATTTGTTCTGAGCAAGCCATACGGCCACCGGCCATCGATGGTCAGCTATTAACTATCGGCTGTGTGCAACGATTGGGCCCCGCAGTGGTGAATATTTGTCGAACCTCCGTCTACAACCTCCTCCCCTCCCAGCTATTTTGATGCGTTTGTTGCATTAATTACCATCGAAGTCTTATTTTTGCATAAATTCTCAATGGATGATTATAGGATAACTACATGACTTCATAGAAATATAATAATCTGACGTGATGGAAAAAAAATCGGTGAATCTGGGGTTGATTGCAGGCGGGGCTATTGTGGTTATCATGTTCGTGGTGGATATGTTCAATAATCGTCTGATGGTTCATTTTGGAATGAGCTATTTTCCCACGCTTGTATTGATCATGGCGATGATCCTTTCAGCTCGTGAAGCCAAAAAAGATTACGAATATTTGAATTTTGCCGATGCCTTCAAAGAAGCATTTCTACCTTTCGTTATCGGCAATGGAATATATCTTTTTTTCAATTTCATCTTATACAACTATATCGACCCCGAACTGGGCGATATCGCCAAAGAAAAAGCTCTCGAAATGGTGGACAATGGTTTGTTCAATGAATTCCTCGGTGAAGAACAACTCGAGTTGATGGTCAACGAAATCAGAGATAATCCATTCCGACCAACCCTGGGTCAGTCCTTTTTTGGGTATTTATTTTCGCTGATTTTTCCAGGAGGACTTATTGCGCTCATATTAGCAGCCATTTACAGAACACGTACCCGATGAATCCAAGTAATCCAGAGTTTCCTTACGATGTGTCTATTGTCATTCCACTCCTCAATGAAGAAGAATCATTGCCTGAGCTGGAAGAATGGATCCGGCGTACGATGAACGAACATCAATTGAGTTACGAACTCATTTTTATCGACGATGGATCAACGGACGATTCCTGGTCGGTGATTTCCAGGATGACGGAAAACAACCCGGTCATTCGGGGAATTAAATTTCGTCGTAACTACGGAAAATCAGCAGCGCTTAATACCGGCTTCAATATCTCCCAGGGTGAGGTGATCATTACGATGGACGCCGATCTGCAGGATAGCCCGGAGGAAATCCCGGAATTGTACAGGATGATCATCGAAGATGGTTACGATATCGTATCCGGCTGGAAGAAAGTGAGGCACGATAACAAATGGACCAAAAATCTTCCTTCCAAACTATTCAATTGGGCTGCTCGTAAAATCTCCAAAATACCCCTTCACGATTTCAATTGTGGTCTTAAATCCTACCGCCACAAGGTAGTCCATTCGATCGAGGTGTATGGAGAAATGCACAGATACATTCCCATCATCGTGAAATGGGCCGGATTTCGCAAAATCGGTGAAAAGGTGGTGCAGCATCAACAACGGAAGTACGGGACCAGTAAATTTGGGGTATCGAGATTTGTCAACGGATTTCTGGATTTGATGACCATATTTTTTATGGGAAAATTTGGAAAACGACCAATGCACTTTTTCGGTCTTTTGGGATCGATCATTTTCCTGATCGGGGTCCTGGCCGCGATCTATCTGGGTATTGACAAACTGATTTTATTGGATAAAGGGATCGCTGCCCCCTTGATTACATCCAATCCATATTTCTATATTTCACTGATCAGTATTGTGGTAGGGACACAACTTTTCCTGGCTGGTTTTCTGGGTGAACTGATCACCCGCAATGCCACAGAACGAAATGCGTATCAGCTCGAAGAAATCATAGGCGTAGATTCACACGATCTTTTAGCACTGGATCAACACAATACTCAGCCCGTCAAGGTGAAAAAAACTCCCTGGTCGGACAGAAAAATATAAAAACTCTCAGGTATTCTAAAACCGTCTTATGTCGATCGATCGCACAAGCTTTATAACCGACAAAATCCGGGAAGCCATCCAGGTCAAGGAACAAATGTTGGTGTCCGGAGAACTTATCGACCGGATAGGAAAAGCGGTTTCACTGATCGTTCTCAATTACCGACGTGGGGGAAAAGTCTTGTTTTGTGGAAATGGTGGAAGCGCAGCGGATGCGCAGCATTTGTCCGCCGAACTCTCCGGCCGTTTTCGCAAAGACCGTGACCCTCTCTTTGCTGAGGCCCTCCACGTCAATACTTCTTTTCTGACAGCCGTAGCCAATGATTACAGCTACGAACACGTATATGCCAGGATGCTGAGTGCTATGGGGCAAAATGGAGATGTACTGGTCGCATTTTCCACATCGGGCCATTCCAAAAACATACTCCACGCCGTGCAAAGGGCCCGCGAGATGGGCGTGAAAGTCATCGGCATGACTGGTCGTGACGGAGGAGAACTCGCCTCCTTATGCGATATCGAAATCCGGATTCCGTCCAATGACACTGCCCGTATTCAGGAAGGTCACATATTGGCTGGACATATGATATGTGAACTGGTGGAAGCAGAAATGTTCCCGGATGAGTAAACTAAAAATCGATCGCTGCTGGACATTATTTCTGGACCGGGACGGGGTCATCAACAGACGCATCCCGGGTGCCTACATCAACACGATCGACGATTTTCAGATTCTTCCCGGGGTTCTGGATGCGATATCCAGCCTTTCCAAAATGTTTAATCATGTGATCGTTGTCACAAATCAGCAGGGAATACGCTTGGGACTCCTGACGCCCGGACAATT
This sequence comes from uncultured Bacteroidota bacterium, assembly GCA_937876435.1. Classification (GTDB taxonomy): domain Bacteria; phylum Bacteroidota; class Bacteroidia; order Chitinophagales; family Saprospiraceae; genus Membranihabitans. The sequence continues at coordinate 13,186 of CALEIL010000405.1, read as the reverse complement.
GGAAGCGGTTCACAATCATTTGTTGTCAGAAGTCTCCCGGGCAGGCGGTTGCATCGATAGCATCTATTATTGCGGGGATCTTGCCAGACAACCGGGCAATTGCCGTAAACCCTCGCCCACCATGGCGATGAGAGCCAAAGCAGATTACCACGACATCGATTTCCCCAAATCCATCATGGTGGGAGATTCTATTTCCGACGTGGCCTTTGGGCAAAACCTCGGTATGAAAACCATCCTCGTAGGGGAACAATTGGGATATCCGGACCTGCAAGGGCGGTGGCGACCGGACTTTATTCTTGAGGGTTTACGAAACGTGATGAGCATCGTTACGTCCCCTGATTGAATGAGCTGGTGGATAAAACACAACGGATCAAAACCTCTCCTTGGGGATGAAAAATGCGACGCAAATCCTTTCTAAAGCCCTTCCAATCGCAAATTTTATTCTACATTCTATTGGCGAGTTTACAACACCAGTACATCCCCGGTGAAATATCTTATTTCTCCATTGATAAGTTCCAGTTCGACAACGTATAAGTATACCCCGGGTTCTGCTTTCTGTCCCTTACTAAGCCCATCCCACAGTATAGTATTGTCGGTATTGGATTGATTTTCAACCGAGAAGATTTCATTGCCCCATCGATCCAATATCCGGGCTGATACCATTCGGCTTATCAAATGAGGCGGTGCAATAACCCGAAATTGATCATTTGTCCCATCAGCATTGGGAGAAAATGCATTGGGAAATACGATGGGCAGGTTTTGATCATCGACGTGGATGAAAAATGATTCTTCACTGGTACATCCATTGGCATTGGTCGCTGTGATCCGTACATCCGTTGTCCTCGTAGGTAGAAACGTCACCTCCCGACACGGATCACAATCCAACAGGATATTGGGATTGGCAGCTACGGTATTGATCGGTTCTGAGGCCGAAATATTGATCGTCATCGATTGTCCCAGAACCAACGACGTGTCCTGAAATGCCTCCAACTCAAATGCGGGTGGAATTATCAACTGAACATCCCCGAAATACAAACAATCGTACCGGTCACTGATCTGCACGGTTTTGATTCCACCCCGGAGTCCTTCAAACCTGCCCGTACTATTGGTCATACTGTCCAATCTGAATCGAAAAGGTGGATAACCGCCAGTCGCATTGGTCACCTCAATCAGCCCATCCGCCGAATCGTGACATAAAGGATTCTGACCTGATATATCAAATTCCAATGATCTTTGCCCGACAACCGCCAGGTGAAGGATCACGACCGAATCACACCCCCTGCTGGACAAATGGGAAGCGGTATAGGTACCTGGTGAGGTCAGCAATTGCCCCTCAAATGACTTGATCGTCCCCATACAAATCGTATCCACTATCTCATAATTCCTGGGCAAAACAGTGGATGTCACCACTTCGGACAACGACACACAAAAGGGATTGTCCAGGTTATCAGCAGAGTGACTCAATTTGTACCGATAATAAAATATTCCGGCTTCACTCAGATCCTGTTCTATCTGGAGCGCATTGACCGCTCCTACGTTTTGCCAGCCATCTTCCGACGATCGACTCATCTGCCACTGAATGAATAGTTCATTGGTATCCACATTGGTCCTTATCCAGGCTTGCTGTGCATCATCTTCACAGAAAAACAATTCCCGGGCCAGATCCATATCCGGTTGTGGACCACAGGGTCGAAACGTAATATTGTCCAGAGCCAGATCGTTCCCGGTCCCTCCCGGAGCTTTATTCACCAGGGTCAGTTTGAGACTCGATTGCCCGGGTGGGAGTTCGAAGGTAAATCCATGATTATGCCATTGTTCGTCTTGCGGAATCTGACCAGTGGAATATCGGACAGAGTCATTGATCAGAAAATCCAGATCGGGAAGGGAATGACCGGTGACCTCCCGACGGACCACATTGAGCACATCGGCTGAAAACTCAAACGTGGTATTGGGACACAGATTTTCAATAGTTTGTTCGTAGAAAATTCCCGGAGAATACGATGCATTTACGACCATCATATATCCGAGGGGATCATCACTGGCATCTCCGGTATTGATCCACGTCCCGTAATTGTTTCCCCACCGGCCCATGTCATTGGTGATCGTATAAAAACCATCCATCGGTGGAGTGCTGGTGGTATAGGCATACCCCGGTGCAAAACTCGTATCCTGAGGAACAATATTTGCCACCCCTCTGCCAAAATCGCCGCCGTCAAAGATATTCTCTCCAAACGTGCCGGTACAAATGGCCTGACCAGAGGTAGAGACAGGATTCCAAAAAAGCACTAAAAGCAGTACGGCACACACCAAAAAACGATATTTGATTATGACCCACCATACGCCTTTCATAGAGCAGAATCCAGCTTAGTTTGTCGGAGGATGTAATCCAGATAGATCATTGAAAGTTTTTTCCTTTCTTCGGGGGAATACACAAAACCATCCAATACAACGATCTCATCGTTTTGCTCATCCAGGATCGCGTACGTCACAAAAGCACCTCCCATAAAATCTCCAACGATTTCCCAAATGCCAACAGCTCGTACTGCATACCTGCCGTCAATTTCGGTGACTTCTGTAAAAACTGGTAGGTCGATTGCATTCACTTGCATATACGACCCTGTGATAGTAGAAGAAATGTATGCTCCCATTTCGTCCCGCATCCGGATAATACCCTCCTTGGTAAACTGATTTTCACTGCGGTACGGAAATCTTGACACCATAATAGAGCGGCTGATTTTGGGTATTTCCTGACGAAACCAGAGTAAGGAATCAGCTTCCAGACTCATTACATAATCCCCGGGGATATTCATCTCGATCTGATATTTTTGATATACAGAATCGCGAATGGCTTTATTCTGGCCCTGGACGTAAACCGTAGCCTGGATCATATCGTCATAAAATGTAGAAATACGGTCAGATATTGTCAGGTAACTTCGATTAATCTCCCGGATCAGTGACTCCTTATCGGGCCCATAGATATACACCACCAATTGGTCCCGGGCCCATTTATCCTGACCGATCTTGACACCGGACTCCCGAAAATCGATCGATTCCCTGAAATCCTGCCGCACCATTCGAGTCAGGTTGTCATCCACACTCATATCCGCCAGAACCAAAAAACATTTGAGGTTTCTCAGCAGCGGCTGTTCGTTGAGGTCATCGATTTCGTAAAACCGGAGTTCGAAATAGGGTTCCGGCTGAGGTAGTATGGGATACGCGCGACCATACCGGTAATCAAACGTATCGATCGCGTCAGAATTGAATAATTCCGGTGAAATCAATGTATTGATCTGATATATCTTCCCCATGGAGGAGGGCTTAATCCTTGCATTGGGTCCACTACTTTCACTTCCACATCCTGCAAGAAGTATGGCTACCATCATCACAGTGAATGATAGGGAAAAATATTTTATCTTGATATTATACATATGTCAGTCCTTTCACCCATAAAGATGTTAATTAAGTCTATTATGGTGTATGTCCGCCTGCAGTGGGCCAGGAACTGAATTCTCGACCTTCTACAGTAGTTCTTTGATGATCATCTCCTCGGTCAGGCCTTCCGCTTCCGCCTTATAATTGCGCACAATCCTGTGTCGCAGTACATAATCTGCAATGGCCTGGATGTCCTCGATATCCGGAGAATACTTTCCGTGGATAGCAGCGTGACACTTAGCTCCCAGCACGAGGTATTGCGAAGCCCTCGGTCCTGCTCCCCATTGGATATATTCTTTTACTACGCCAGGGCTTTGATCACCTTCGGGTCGTGTCTGATGCACCAAACGTACAGCGTATTCCAAAACATTATCCGCCAGTGGAATTTTGCGAATAAGCTGTTGAAAAAACAGAATTTCAGGCCCGTTCAAAATCTGATCAAGCACGCTCGATTGTACCCCGGTCGTGTTTTTGACTACCTGCAATTCTTCTTCATAACTGGGATACTGGAGCGGGATGTTGAACATAAAACGATCCAGCTGCGCTTCCGGCAAAGGATAGGTTCCTTCCTGTTCGATGGGGTTTTGGGTAGCCAGTACGAAAAATGGCTGTGGCAATGGAAAATTATCTCCGGCGACGGTCACGGATCGCTCCTGCATGGCTTCCAGTAAAGCTGCCTGCGTTTTGGGAGGTGTCCGGTTGATCTCATCCGCCAGGACAATATTTGAAAAAATAGGACCCCGGTTAAATTGAAACTGTCGGTTCTCCCCCAGTATTTCGGATCCCGTAATATCGGATGGCATAAGATCCGGTGTAAACTGAATTCGTTTAAATTCCAGATCCAAAACCTCAGCGATAGTACTGACAAGGAGTGTTTTAGCCAGGCCAGGCACTCCGACCAGCAAACTGTGGCCGTTGCTAAACAACGATATAATAACCGATTCGACCACTTTATCCTGACCGACGATCACTTTCCCGATTTCATTTCTCAGTTGCGTGTATTTTCCGGCCAACTCATCAACTGCTTCCTTACCGGAGGATGATTTTACTTCCTGCATAGATTTATTACGTTTTACGCTCTGGGAAAAGAACGAATATACAAGGTTTCAATTGCAATCCCAGACCAAATCAGATAATGGATATAATTTATTTTTGTTATAATCAAAATGCCACCATTCCGTACGAATCGGAGAAAACGAATGCTTTTCCATAACATCTTTGAGGATACTTCTATTGCGAAGAACCTCCGGAGGCAAGTCGGTAAAGTCCTGATGCGCTCTTTCACCAAAAAAATCGTAGGCGGTACCCATATCCAATTCCTGGCCGAGTGAGTCTATCAAAGTGAGATCCACCGCCCCACCACGATTGTGTACAGATCCATCCCAGGGTCGTGCCACGTATCGAGCATCCGGTACGACTTCCCACAATTTATATTGGATAGGTCTGGGCCGGTAGCAGTCAAAAAGTTTAATTCGATACCCCATCTCCTTGACTTCCTTGTGTATTCCGACGAGCATTTCCGCCACGGGCTCCCTCAGATAACATTTCCCACACTCATACATCTGCTGTTCAGTAAAATTGTTGGTGGTTGCATACCTGATATCCAATACCAGCGTAGAATCCAGACTGGTCACGTCGACGAGGCGGACTTCGATATCCTCTTCCACCAAAAATTGCTGAGCATTTAATGGTACTAGGGCACACCATATATTAAGGAGAAATATCGTCGATCCAAACTTCAAGTATGTCTTCTTCATTTATTCGGTTGTTGTTTCACTTTGAAGGTTCTATTTCAAACCTCAATTCCAATTAATTGTTTGAATTCTTCCTCGGTCAAAATGGAGATCGTACCCAGCTCCTGAGCTTTTTTGAGTTTGGATCCGGCATTTTCGCCTACTACCAAAATATCGAGGTTCCCACTTACGGCAGAAATGTTTTTACCACCGTGCTCTTCCGCCAATTTTTTCGCCTCATTCCGGGTCATCGATTGCAAACTCCCGGTAAACAGGATGGTCTTCCCCAATAAAGGCGCATCTTCCGCGACCCGAATGGGTTTATCTTCCTCCTTCTGACTCATATCGACCCCGTACTCTTCCATTTTTTTCAACATCGCCACATTTTCAGAAACAGAGAAGAAATCGTGCATATTGCGAGCAACGACCGGACCGATATCCTTGATCTTCATATAATCCTCTATGTCCCAATCAATGAGATCCCACAAACTTCCGATTTCGGCGGCGATCAGGGACGATGCTTTTTTACCAAGATGGTGAATGCTCAGACTGGTCAGGATCCGCTTGAGAGAATTGGACCGGGCTTTTTCGATGCTGGCCCGGAGGTTTTGAACGGACTTCTCCCCAAATCCTTCCAGCGTTTTTATTTGATCAAAATCGAGATTGTACACGTGACTTACGTTGCGCAACCAGCCTTTCTCGAAAAACGTTTGTACCAGAGCTTTACCCAATCCATCTATATCCATAGCATCCTTGGATACATGATATATGATCCGCTGCAGGACCTGGGCATCACAATTGATATTGGGACACCGCCAGGCTGCTTCCGATTCCTCCCGCACGAGCGGAGTATCACACACGGGACAATCAACAGGGAATTTGATTTCCTCCTCGGTTCCATTGCGGAGCTCAGGAAAGGATTTCACTATATAAGGTATGACGTCACCAGCTCGTTCGATCAGCACCTGATCTCCCAGACGAATATCCTTGCCAGTGATAAAATCCTCATTGTGAAGCGAGATCGAAGAAATCGTCACCCCTGCCAGTTGGGTAGGAGTTATCTTGGCGACCGGGGTGATGGTCCCGATTTTCCCCACCTGATACTGGACTTCCTCCAGTGTACTGGTAGCTTGTTTTGCCTTGAACTTATAAGCGATAGCCCACCTGGGATGATGGCTGGTACTACCGAGGGTTTCCTGAAAATCCACGCGGTCCACTTTGATGACCATGCCATCTATTTCATACCCATATGTCTCGCGTTTTGCTTCCCATTCCGCACAGAAATCAACCACTTCCCCGATCGATTTACATTTTTTGATCCCCTGCCCGGGCACCTTGAATCCCAGATCACCGAGTAATTTTATCCGGGCATAGTGACTGTTGATCATGTTTTCATCTGTAGGTTGTCCCTCGAAATATGCAATCTGATAAAAAAAAGCCTCAATTCCACGCCGGGCTGTATCAGCCGGATCTTTCATCCTGAGTCCGCCTGTAGCCGCGTTTCGGGGATTGGCAAACAATACCTCACCTTCCTGCATCCTTCGCTCGTTTATTTTTTCAAATCGATCCTTCCTGATCAGAGCCTCCCCTCGCAATTCCACTCTGGTAATGCCCGCCGAGGCAAAATCAGCCGTGAGAGGAACGGTTCTCAACGTCCTGATATTCGCAGTGATTTCTTCACCAAAATAACCATCTCCACGCGTTGCGGCTGAACTCAATCGGTTGTGGTCATAGACGACCACGATGCTTCCCCCATCAAATTTGGGTTCGACGGAGTATTCCACCACTTCGTCATGAGCCAATATTTTCCGCACCTGCCTGTCGAAGTCGAGCAAGTCTGCTTCGTTGTACGAATTGGCCAGGGAGAGCATCGGACTAAGGTGCTGGATCGTGTCCTGTCCGGTGACTACATCAGAGCCGACACGCTGGGTGGGACTCATAGGAGACAACCATTCGGGATGACTCCTTTCTATACTTTCCGCCAGTTTAAACAATCGGTCATATTCCGGATCCGATACCTGAGGGTCGTTATCGATGTAGTACTTTCTTTCGTGATACCTCAGGACGTCCAATAGCTCGTCATAATGCTTCTGACTGGCGTCCGAGACCTCCGGCATATCAAGATAGAATCGGGTTAAATCTCTAAAATGGCTGAAATCGCTCATATAGTTGATTGCTTTTTGAAATTAAAAACTGTATTCAGGAACCCGGCCTTTGATCCCTCTGAAATGTGATTCGATTTCACGGATCTGGTCGGGATTGGATCCATCTGCCCATACCGGGCCAGTGAACTCTACGCGTTTGTGTTCAAAATCAAACGTGGTCAGAAACATTGGAATCCTACCTTCGAGAGCTATATAATAAAACCCTGTTCTCAGCTGATTGACCTTTTTTCTGGTTCCTTCCGGCGCCAGACCCAAATAAAAATGTTCCTGGGAGTTAAATGCTTCCACCACCGACTTCACCAACCCCTGATTGCGGCTGCGATCCACCGGGTACCCTCCCAACCATCGGAAAATATATCCTTTCATGCCGGTAAAGAGTGATTTCTTGGCGATAAAACGCACATCCAAACCCAGATATGCCCGGATCAAAAAGCCCAGAGGAATATCCAGCCAGTGTGTATGCGGGGCTACCACAAACAGTGCTTTGGGTGTATTGACAGGATCCCCCGTCACTTCCCAGCCCAGAATATACAATATTTTCTTTGCAAACCACTGTTTTACGCGCATAACGGAATGAAATTGGGATCTCTAAATTATAAAACTATTCGCAAAGTACCGCTCCCAGAATCTTTTCTCTGCTCCGAATTTTTCCCTTACCTGACAATCCGGGCAGGGGTAAAATGGACCCATTTTAACTCCTGCTATGGACCGGAATACCAGACCTTGTTTTCTTCCTCAATTCAGGTAAAATCCACCAGGTTTGTTAAAACCTGATCACGGCTCAAAAATTTATGACTCTGGTTCCCGATTTTAACACTTTTGATATGTCCTTCTTATGTATTCATTCATGAATTATTTATAAACGCTTATATAATACAGTTAAGTTTAATAAATACCCTTCAATTTATATAATATATTGTCTATCAATCACTTATCATGTTATTACAATTAAAGTTAATACCAGGGCCGGGACGAAAAAGTATTCTCTTTTATTATTTGTTGTGGATAGAATTTTGGTATATTTACAATCGACAAGTTTATTAATCCCCCTATTGACATGGAATGTGAACCTAACTATAATTTTGACATCTTCCAGCTTGTCCGTCAATTCGAAGAAATGATTCAATCCGGTGATGAAATTTACCTGGATGAGAAATCTCTGCAAAAATTGATGGACTACTACGTGGATGAGCATGAGTATGCAAATGCCGGGAAAGTAGCTCGGGAAGCAGTTCGGCAATACCCTTACGACATAAGTTTCAGGGTCCAGCAGATCGAACTGTATTTTCAGCTTCGCGAACTGGGTCATGCGATGAATAGTGTCGAAGGGGCACTGCTTATTGCTCCTTTTGATTTTGAGGTAAAACTCCTCAAAGTCAGAATATTGATCAGTCAGAAGGAAATTGACGAAGCACTTGATATGTTGGAAACTTTGAAAGAAGGTGCTGACAATGAAGAAATCAGTCAGATTTATTTCATGGAAGGATTGATTCATGAGGCCTTGGAGGACTACGAGGAGATGTTCGAATCCCTCCGATTTTCTCTCCTATGTTATCCAGTCAACGAGGAATCGCTCCGAAAGATCTGGGTAGCCGCGGAAATGATCAATGCCTTCGAAGAATCGATCGAACTCCACAATAAGATCATCAACGAAGAACCCTATTCTTATCTGGCCTGGTACAACCTGGGGCAGGCTTATTCCTGCGTGGGAGAATACGAAAAAGCGCTCGACGCTTACGAATACGCCTATCTGATCGAACCAGATTTTGAACTGGGATATCAGGATCGTGGAGATCTATTATTTGAACTGGGACGATACAAGGAAGCATTGGAATGCTACAACGAATGGTTCCATCTCTCGGGACCCGATGCTGAATTGATGGTCCAGATCGCTCATTGCTATCTCAAAATGGGAGAATACGACAAAGCCAGCCGAATTTTCAAGAAAGCCAATCGCCTGGATCCCTACAACGACGAGGTTTATTATCTGATCGGTCGTTGTCATTACAAAAAGGGAGAATACGTCAGCGCGATCCACCAATACCAAAAGGCTATCCGATTGGAAAACCTTCGGGAAGAATACTATGCCGCTATGGGCTCTGCCTATTGTCGTCTTGGTGAATTTGCCAAATCGCATTACTATTACCAAAAAGCAGAAGAAATCGGGCCGGAACAGACCTACATCTGGAAAAAACACGGCCTTTTTTTATATTCCATCGGAGAGCATGAAGAAGCCCTCAATATTCTGGATGAGGGAATCGAAAACACCATGGATACCGAGCTGATGTATTGCAAGGCTGCTTTACTCGTCAAATCTGACCGGATCGAAGAAGCGATGTTTACGCTGGAAGAAGCACTGGTAGAAAAATACGACGGACAAGAAACCTTTCATCAAATCCTTTCGGGGATTGATCTCGATCACAACATCAAATCTCTCCTGAAATTTTTTGCTCCACAGAGTGGGTAAATATAAATGGTAAATGGACAAGGTTCAGCGACCTGTCCATCCAGATTCCCGGGTCGGAAACCCGAACAGTCTGGCCGATACGGGTTCGATCGGGAGCGCAGCAGGGTTTTTGAGTCCGACTCAATGATTGGTGAATGGTTAGAGGGCGATTGCTTTTGAAAAATATGCAAAATATAGTCCATAGAAAACGTGGTTGCTCCATCAAAATCTTTCTCTTTTTTATTTCTGGTCATCGCATCGATCACCTGCTTATGGACAGGATGTAGCAGCTCCCAAAACAAATATCTGACTAAGGAGGGCTGGTCCCGTACAATTACCGATCCAGCCGGTGCGATCATCCGAATGGATACGAGTCAACCTTTTATTTATCTGATCTTTTCGGGACACGATCACAATGAAGGACGAGAGAAGGTATTGAATACGCTCACAGATAGAAACATACAAGCTTCTTTTTTCTTCACGGGAGATTTTTACCGGAAACCGGATAACAAAGAGTTTATCGAAGCTCTCATCCGGGATGACCATTACCTCGGAGCCCACTCGGACAAACATCTACTCTACACGGACTGGATCCACCGGGATTCCACGCTGGTAAGCAGGGATTCGTTTGAGACCGACCTGGAAGCCAATTACCGGTCCATGAAATCACTCTTCGGCATACCTCGAAAACAAGCACGTGTATTTTTACCGCCCTACGAATGGTACAACCAGGAGATCGTCCAATGGACCACGAGCATGGGATTCACTCTGATCAATCTCTCCCCCGGACCTGGCACTGCCAGGGATTATACCTGGCCACAGATGGGGCAGCGTTATACCCCGTCAAAAACCATCATTTCAGATTTGATGAACTATGAATCGGAACACACGCTCCACGGCCACATCCTTCTCATCCATCTCGGCACTGATCCCCGCAGACCGGACAAATTGTACGACCAACTCGGACAAATTCTGGATGATCTGGCCGGGAGAGGATATGGATTCAGACGCTTCTGACAAGGAAATTGTATATTTAAAATTCTATAAATGACCAGCCCGATGCTCCCTTCCAATCAGCCTGTATAAAATTCTAAAATGCCCATTCTTCATAGAGATTTCCTTCGATAGGTGGGACCTCCCTGGATCCCCAAATGCGCTTCAAAAAGATCCCCAGTCAATGGAAATTCTTCCAGAATATTCTCAGAAAGTAATTTTCTGGCAGTAGTGATATACAATTGATCTCTGTTTTTTCCGCCAAAAATATTAGCCGAAACCTGAGGGGCAGCTACTTTTATCTGATCCACGATCTGTCCCGATCCCGGATCCACACACACTACGCAATACCCGTTCCACAGAGATACCCACAACCGGCCTTCCACATCCAGTGACATTCCATCCGGATGCCCCTGCTGGTGAGTAAACTCAATCACATTTCTGGCCCATTCCCAGGTATTAGTCCCCGGATCAAATCGAAACTCCTGTATCAGTTGAGATGGTGTGTCGATATAATAATACGTTGCTCCATCAGACAGACAACGGATTCCATTGGAAATAGAGGTCTTGTCGAGCATCACGTGCCATTCCATGTCGTTGTCCAGCATGTATAATTTTCCCAAATCCGGGTCTTCGGTCAACGCCATAGTACCGATCCAAAGATTTCCGTGGACATCGCAAAAGCCATCATTGGTCCGGATCGTCTGGTCATAATTTGGCAGCTCCACCCATTTTTTTATATCTCCAGTCTCCGGTGTCCAAAGATAAAATCCATCGGGCAAACTCAAAATCAGTTCATCTCCCCGTTCAGTCAGATAAATATTGGATACATAATCCTCCGTGCGAAAGATTTGGTGATCATTCCCGCTTTCATCTGCCCGGTGAACCGCTTTGCCCAGGATATCCACCCAGAAAATCCTTTCTCTTCGATCATCCCAAATAGGGCCTTCTCCCAGGGCACATTGGGAGGCTACTATAGATTTTGCTTCTATCATTCAGATATTTTTGGGCAAAATAAGAAGTTCCTTCGTAATAGCGAAGGAATCAACTGTAGACTCCGTAATCCTGCCTCATTCTTCGTGATCCTCACTATGAAAACCCCTCTTCGACATCGGCGGAATCTGCGGGAGCCTCTACACCGCATCAACTAAACCAATCCTGATTAGATGTTTATCCTCCCGCTGATCTCGCTGATCTGCACAGATCTCTATTCCCAATAAGTCCGCCGGAAATACCTATCCCCTCTGCGACATCTGCGGAATCTGCGGGAGCTTCTACATCTTATCCTCCAATCTGCTAAAATCATAAAATCTCTCTTAAACCCGTGATCAATTTTTCTACCTTTACTAAATCACCCAACGCATTTCATTTTATGAAAACTCAAACCTTAGACGAATTCATCATCGAAAATGAAAAACAATTTCCGTACTCGACGGGGGAGTTCTCTCAACTGCTGAATTCGATAAAACTGGCAGCTAAGGTGGTCAATCACGAGATCAACCGGGCCGGACTGGTCGATATTATCGGAAAAGCCGGCGATACAAACATCCAGGGGGAAGAACAGAAGAAACTAGACGTGTTCGCCAACCAGACCTTCCAACAAGCCCTGATATCAAGAAATATCGTTTGCGGTATCCTGTCGGAAGAAGATCCTGATTTTATTTCGGTCAGCGGACTGGAGAAGGACTACAAGAACAAATACATTATCTCCATCGATCCTCTCGACGGATCATCCAACATAGACGTAAATGTCTCCGTGGGAACCATTTTTTCAATCCAGCGGCGGTTGTCTCCAACTGGCTCACCGGTGACCCGGGAGGATTTTCTTCAACCAGGCCACAAGCAAGTAGCCGCCGGTTACATCATTTACGGCACATCCACTATGATGGTGCTTACCATGGGCAATGGCGTCAATGGATTCACGCTCAACCCAGCCATCGGTACATTTTATCTGTCCAATCCCCGGATGACGTTTCCAGAAACCGGGACGACGTATTCGGTCAATGAAGGGTATTACAGGGATTTCCCTCAGGGCATCAAAAATTACATCAAATATTGCCAGAAAGAGGAGGAAGACCGGCCATATACCAGTCGGTATATCGGTTCACTGGTTTCGGATTTTCATCGAAATCTTATCCAGGGTGGAATTTACCTGTATCCGCAAAGCACCAAATATAAAAACGGAAAACTCCGATTGTTATACGAAGCCAATCCTATCGCTTTCATCACCGAACAGGCGAATGGAAAAGCCACCGATGGTTCGCGTCGGATCCTGGATATCCAGCCAGAGGAATTGCACCAGCGCATCCCGTTTATCTGTGGCAGCCCGCGAATGGTCGAAAAAGTAGAAGAGTTTTTAAGCAGAGATTGAGAATCATACGCGTACAAACGATTGGTGAGCCATGCGAACCATTCAT
>CALEIL010000404.1 GCA_937876435.1 uncultured Bacteroidota bacterium | reverse complement strand
GCAGCAGCTGCAGCGGACTGCCCCAATATCATAAAAACCGGTTCCATTCTGATGGACCCAAATGCTATATGGCTTGAAGATACACAAACCGGAACTAAAAGATTATGACATTCCTGTATCCTGGGTACGAGAGATCTGTACGAGATGGAATACGGACCCTGTGTACTCACTCCAATGTCTCCTTCATTCTGCACGAAACCATCGGGTTTTACGTACCGTTGGACATTGTGCGAATCCATGGTATAGGAACCCATCCCGACAGGTTGCGGGGTAGGCGTCCTTTTAAGTAGTTCATTTTCGGTCATCACAAATTCCCCAATCATTCGACGGGCTTCCCGAACGTAAATCTGATGGGGCCAGTTTCCATTGTCCACAAATTCATCTTTGGCCAGCCCCCAGTTTTGCATTTCAGATCGGATATCTTCCGGAACCCTCGGATCATTGGCCACGAACCAGTAAAGACCCTGTTGGTATTGCTCGTGCGCTTTAATAATGTCTTTCCTTTCCGAATAAGATGCTTCCGGATAGTCGTAGTTCATGCCGATGTAGTCGCTGCTAAGCGGGCCGTGATTGTTGGTATCCGTTTTCCGATTGGGAATGATATCGAATTTCTGAAACCATTCCCGCCATCCCGCATCGAAAACTCTTGCCAGCAGTTCGTATTTCGTGGAATCGTAATTCTCCGGTTTGGGAAAAGGGATCCTGTTCTCCGGATGATTTGTCAGGCATGTCCTGAAACAATACGCCTGTATCTTATCATCTCCGCTGTATTTTTCACCCGGATCTTCGTCCGATACGCCGGCCACCAATCCACTCGTGGGATCTCCCGGCACCCGGTAAGGTGAAATGTCGGATCTAAACCAGTGATTGTGGTGGAGTACTCCCGTTTGCACACCGTTCCATTCTTCGTTGTAAGTGTCCGAGCTTTCCCGTCCTACGTGGTAACTGACACCCGCTGCCGCCATTAAATCCCCTTCATAAGTGGCATCTATGAAAATCTTACCTGTATATTTATTACCATTCAAAGTGGTCAATGAAATTATTTTCCCATCTTTCACTTCCACTCCACGCTCTCGATCCAACCATTCATCGCGGTCTACTCTAATCGAATATTCATTTAAAAAATCTTCAAAGATCTGCTCTGCCACGTGGGGCTCAAAAACCCACATCGTACTATCTGTGAGGTCGGGCTTTCCATCCTTTAATCGTCTGTTGCTGTATTCATTCTTCCCTTGCCAAAGCCAGACATCCTCATTGGTATAGTGCAAATATACGCGGTGATAAAATTCCCGGGCCAATCCCCCAATGACGGATTTATTCCCGGTATCTGTCCATCCGAGACCACCTGACGTAAGACCCCCGAGATGGGTGTCCGGTGATACGACGATCACGGAATTCCCGTTTTGAACGGCTTCCACCGCTGCCGTAATAGCGGCAGAAGTTCCACCGTAAATGATTATTTCGGCGGAATAATTTTTATCCGCACCATCCTGCTCGCTGACCGAACAAGACAAACAACCAAATACGATGACCAAAAACAGAATAAAAACAGGCCATTTTTTCATTGGATCAATTTATTAGAGTTTTTGTCCGTCTTTGGTCAGTCGGGCTTTTAATGCATCGTATGGAACATCCTGTACTGCACAGTCCCGGTCAATGGCCAACGCAGCAGCCGTAGCGGCAGATTGCCCAAGAACCATAAATACGGGTTCCATGCGAATAGACCCAAAGGCAATATGGCTCGATGAAAGACAAACCGGAACCACCAGGTTACCACATTCTTCTTCCTTCGGGGTGATCGCCCGGTAACTGATTGGATACGGTTTGGATACCGGACTCGCTACGTTTCCCTCGTTTTGGATAAAACCAAATTGATCGACGTATCGCTGAACCATATGTGAATCCATCGTATACGCTCCCAAACCAATCGGATCGTTTGCAACTCTCAGCCGTTCGCAATCCTGCTGGGTAATCACGTAATCACTGACCATTCTCCTGGCTTCCCTGATATACAGTTGATGTTGCCAACCATCCTCCCTTTCGTATTCGTCCTGGCAGGTTCCCCACCGCGACACTTCCTTTCTCACTTCTTCAGGAATTCTCGGATGATTGGCCAATGTCCACATCAGGCCTTGTTGATGATTTCTGTGAGCCTCTATTATTTTATCCCGCTCGTCGTACGAGCCATCCGGATAGAGGTAATTTTGCCCGATAAAATTGGTCGAAAACCCTTTCTGGTTATTGATATCGGTCTTTTTGTTGGGCATAGGGGTGTTGATCCACGGAATGATCGGGTCACCGTAGTCGTACATCCGGCTGATATCACCTCCGATGGCCGCTTCGTAATTCCTGAATAGTAATTCGTAATGAAGTTCATTGTAATTTTCAGGTTTTTCGAATGGGATTCTATTTCCCGGATCATCCGTTAAGGTCATCCTGAAACAATACGCCTGCACCTTTCTGTCCCCGCTCCCGGGTTCGCCCGGGCCATCAGGATTGATAAAAGGCAGAAGTCCACTGGCCGGATTTCCCTTTTCGATATAAGGATCGACCCCATCCACGAAATTGTGGAACCGGGCATTTCTGGATATCCGCCCTGTCAGCGATTTACTGACTCTGTTCGCCTGGACGCCATTCAGATTTTCACCGTACTGATCGTTGGATTCTCGGCCGACCGTATAGGAAACCCCCGCGGCAGCCATCAAATCCCCTTCATACGTAGCATCGATAAACATCCTTCCGGCGAAAACCTTTCCACTTTCCATTTCGATCGAGGTAATATTCCCGGCCCGGAGTTCCACACCATCCTCCCGGTTCAGCTTTTCATTGTAAATCAGGTCAATGTCCTCATCGGCTATCATTTTCTGGTACACCGAAAGCGCTGCAGAGGGTTCAAATGTCCACATCGTGGTGTCACCCTCCGCATTTCGGCCTTTGTATCGGTCAAAATACTCTTCCCTGGATTCATAAACCCAATTCGACGGATCGTCGTAATACAGTTTGATATTGTGATAAAACTCCCGGGAGATTCCCCCAATGGCGTTCTTGTTCCCGATGTCTGTGGCCCCCAATCCCCCCGTTGTCAATCCTCCTATCCGGTCCGTAGGTTCAATAAGGACGACCGATTTGCCCATCCTGGAACTTTGGATCGCTGAAGATATTCCGGCAGAAGTTCCTCCGTAGATCACCACGTCGTATACCTTATTCTGTCCGGATAACACCAGTCCCAGGCTCAGGAAAAAACAAATGAATATAAATTTACTACGCATGTTGATGAACAGATATCTGGTTGATCAATACTTTGGATTTTGAACCATTTCTTCATTCGTATCCATTTCAATATAAGGTATCGGCCACAAATAATCTCTCGCCGGATCGAAGGTTCGGTTCTCCACCACTCGCATTTTAAAGTCAGCCGGTTCACCAGGAGCTGCAATGGGAATATCATCGTAATAAGCCGTTCCCAATTCGTCTACCCTCGGTGCTTTGTCCGGATAATCCTTTTTCATCCGTCCCAGGACAGGCAGGTTCATCACATCTTCAGCTATCCTCCATCTTCGGATATCAAATAACCTCAATCCTTCTCCGGCAAATTCATATTTTCGTTCCCGACGTACCGCATTTCTCAGTTCCTCCTGGTCCATCGAGGTAATGGGGGGCATGTCAACCGTGGGTCTTTGCCGAACTTTATTGATCGCCTCGAGGACCGAATTGTCTATTTTCCCCGCTTCGATTTTAGCTTCAGCGAAATTAAGTAGAACCTCAGCATATCGAAATATTGTGGTGTTTAGTTCGCTGTTATTGATCGCATCCTTGTCCAGGTTGTCAGCATACTTACGCCATCCCACCCCAGTAAATGAAGCGTATGCATGAATCGCTTCCTGGTTGGTAACCCGGGTTGCCGGTTCTACATTGTAATTCCAGCACAGCACGCTATCCCCATGCGTTTCATATTGAAAACCCAAATATTCAGATCCTGAAACGGCTAAGGTAAAGCCCAACCTCGGATCCCTGTTCTCATAGGGGTGCTGAGGGTCGAACAATGGCGATTCGTCTATTTGTAAACCATCCGTGCATTCCCACGCGTCGGTCAGTTGATAGGTCGGCTTTTTATTGGTATGCCCCAACGCATTTCTACTACCGAATAACCTGAAAAGCGAATGTACATTGGCATTTTCCAGGTATTGGACCGAGAAAATGATTTCTTTGGAATCTTCGCCCGCGTATTGAAATAAATCCATATAATTCGGATCCAAAATAAATTCACTCCCCTCTTTGGCTATTACTTGTTCGGCGGCATGTATTGCTTTATCCCATCTTTCATTGTACAAGGCTACCCGCGATAATAATGTCCATGCAGCACCCTGAGTGGCTCGGCCAGACAAGGGATCATTTTCTGCTGGTAGATTCTGGACACTTTCTTCCAGTTCTTTTATGATAAAATCAACAATAGTTGATTTCGGATCTCTTGCAAAATTGGAATTGGATAATGATAGAGTGGATGTAACAAGAGGAACATCTCCGTACAATTCGATCAAATAGTGATAATAAAAACTACGCAAAAATCTAACTTCAGCAATTGATTCTGCCATCACGTCCGGATTGATATTTTCTGTACCTCTTTCGGCGTTTTCCAAAACATAATTGCATTTCGCAATTGAGGAATACATGTTACGCCACATTTGAATGACATAATTGGTTCTGGAATCATGATCACCCCTACCAACTGCCTGCATCCCTGATCCATTCCGTTCATAACCTATATCAGTTATAGCGTCAAATGCCAATTGGAACGGAAGTCCCTCATAATTGGACCATAACCCTGAGTAACACCCTGTTACAGCCATTTTCAATTCTGTTTCTGTCGATAAAAAAGTTCCGTCAGAAGGATTATTTAGTGGTTGCTTATCCAGATAGTCTTCACATGAGATGAATATCGAAGACAATACCATAAATATAGAGTATAGAGTATATTTTTTCATTTTGCTATGTTTTTAAAATCTGAAATCGAGTCCAAAGCTGTATGTTTTCACGAGTGGATAAAACCCACCATTCCCCACCGGTGCTTCTACGTCATATCCATCCCAGAATTTATCCAGCGTCAAAAGGTTTTGTCCGCTGAAATAAAATCTGAGTTTTTGGATTTTTAAATTTTGCAGCAAAACTCTTGGAATGGAATATCCCAATTGCAGGTTTTTGATCCGTGCATATGCGGCATCTTTCATCCAAAAACTGGAGGTCTGCTCGTTATTGGTCTCATTAAAAGCGAATCTGGGAAACAATGCGTCCGGGTTATCCGGAGTCCATCGGTCTTTATGCTGCTCCTGAACCGTCCCTCCCAGATAAAAAGGCATTATTCCCTGCTGTCTCAATAATCCATTGGCCTTCCCGACGCCCTGAACGAAGAGAGAGAAATCAAAATTTTTGAAATTCGCATCAAAATTGAGCCCAAATGTCAATCTGGGGATAGTACCTCCGATAATTTTGAAATCATCCGCATTGATCACATCATCCCCGTTCTGGTCCACGTACTTAATATCCCCTGCTGAAAAAGCTCCGTACTGATCAGAACCAAGGTAATTTCCTTCCGCATCAAAATCCGATTCCTGGATCAATCCATGCCCGCTTTCAATCTGGCCCTGTTCAAGGATTA
>CALEIL010000403.1 GCA_937876435.1 uncultured Bacteroidota bacterium | reverse complement strand
ATTACTTGCTCGAGGGGAATATGCCGTACATCATAATGCGTTCTGAAGAAATTCCTGAATTCTGAAAACTGTGAATCATCCATCATGACTCGTCGGTGGTAGGCGTGTACTTTCACCTGATCCAAAGGCAGCAGGGCACAAAACAGGCCATGGTCCTCGTGCGATTCCTCCCTGATTCTGAAATAAGCAGCGGTCCGGTGATGACCGTCAGCGATGACCAGGTGTTCCAGCAATCCGATTGATTGCGTCACTTGTCCGGCCCATTCCTCATTATCAAATATCGCATATTCATAGCGGGTCTCCGCCTGATGATGTCGGACCACCGTTCTGCCATTTTCAAAACCGGTTTGCAATAGTCCTGCTATTATTTTATTGGGCTGGTATAAAAGGCAAACTGGTTTATTGATGACCGCACCAGATGTAAGGTCCAGTGTTTTGTCCGTCAATTTTTCGAGAATCACATTTTCATGCGCATGGATGGTATCATAACTTTCAGGAAAAGCCCGGACCAACAGAGCATAGGTGGGTTGGTCCACGACACCGGACATTTTCAATACGATATATCCGTGTTTGATGAATAGAGGAAATCGCCCGGAAATACTGGTTTCTACCGGAAAATCCATACCGATCTGAATGGCGTGAACAGGAGCAATTTTCATGGAGCCAAATATACGGTTTTAAAGGCCATCCCAGATTCGGACAGCCTGAAACATTTCAAAATCGCTAGATCATTCTCAGAAAGGTGCGTATAAAAACTGACTCAGATGAATTCTCGAGACTACTTAGAAACCGTTCCGATTTCATGGCATAATGCCGGATGTCACAAATCATTTCCACGGACTCTTTCGGGATTTCATTGGCCATCTGAGACGGGCAATAATTATCCAACAACCTGAGAAGCGGTGCGAGTTCGCGTTCTTTCCGGTAAGCGATGACGCTTTGTAGGATCGAGAAAGTGTTTTTGGTAGCGGTGAAATAGTCGCGACGATGTGGTTCATTCGCCTTTTGGACAAAACCGTATTTGACCAATTGACTGAGATTGGTGGAAACACAGCCCCGGGATATATCAAGTTCTTCGACCAACTCCTCAGCTGTCACCGATTGTTTGGCCGTCAGCAAATACGCGTGTATCGCCGCCATTTTCTTACTCATTCCCCAGGCCACCGCTACTTCTGACCAATCATCAATAAAATTCTTACGGGTGCATGGTTTTTTTGTCACTTCAACTGACATAATCTTTCACATTGACAAATGGTGGTTTCACAATTTCACCTTCAAAAAATTTCTTTCCGTTGCTTATTAATATCCGGGAAGCCTTTTTCAATAACCTGGTATCGATATAACCCATTCCGATGGGTCTCTGCAAACAAGGTGAAAAAGTACCCGATCGTACTTCTCCTATTTTTTTATGATCTGTAGCGTGAATTGTGTAACCGGTTCTCGCAACTCTTTTGTCATCCAGGACAAAACATTTCAACCTATTAACAACACCTTTTGACTTTTGTTTAACCAATGCATCCTGCCCGATAAAAAAATCTTTATCCAGTTTTGTCACCCAGCCAAGACCGGCCTCCAATGGCGATGTGGAATCATCAATATCCTGGCCATACAAACCAAAGCCCATCTCCAGACGCAACGTATCACGGGCTCCCAATCCTGCCCGTAAGAGACCGGAATCAGCCCCTGCCTCACAGATATCGTTCCATAGTTTTTCGATCTGGCTGGCTTCCGTATACAATTCAAATCCACCACTTCCCGTGTACCCGGTTGCAGATATGATGACATCCTGTATCCCGCTGACCGGACCTTTTTTGAAATGGTAGTAGGCGATTTCATCGAGAGGCACCGGCGTCAGTTTTTGCAATATTTCACCAGCCCGGGGTCCCTGCAACGCGATAAGACCCGTATTCTCCGATTCATTGCTGGTATAGGTATCCAAAGATTTATTTTCAATGATCCAGTCCCAATCTTTCCGGATATTCCCCGCATTGACGACGAGCAGGTAGGATTGTTCTCCCAACCGGTAAATAATCAAATCGTCGATAATTCCACCTTCCGGATTGGTCATGAGGGTATACTGCGCCTGGCCAATGGCTAGGGCTGAAACAGTATTGGTGGTGATTTTATCCAACAGGGCCAAAGCACCGGCACCTTCCACCAAAAATTCACCCATGTGCGACACATCGAAAATACCAGCATTTTGTCTCACCGCCATGTGCTCATCCTGAATCCTGGTAAATTGAACCGGCATTTGAAATCCGGAGAAATCGGTCATCCGGGCTCCATGTGCCAGATGATTCTCATATAAGGGTGTCTTGTTCATTATCTGGTTATTTTTATACTTTTTATGACCTCTCCGCGCCGAATATCTTTCACTATATCGAAGCCGGAATCCAATCTTCCAAAGATAGTATAACGGCCGTTGAGATGCAAGGCAGGCCTCAAGGTAATAAACCATTGCTGGCTTTCGGTATGCAATCCGGCCGATGCGATCCCGACCAGGCCGGATCTGTCGTAGTACAGCGGACCCACCTCTGACCGGATGGTGTAATCCAGGCTTCCATAACCGTCCCCTCTATTGCCTCCTCCCTGGATGACAAAATTGGGTACCACTCGGTGAACCAGCTTATTCTCATAATAGCCCGATTCGGCCAGTTGCACAAAATTCAGCACGGTACCAGGTGCCTCCTTTTTCAAAAGCGTGATGGAAATTGTCCCACTGTTGGTAATAATTTCTGCCCGGGGTTCAGCCGGCAATTTCTGATACAGTTCCCAATCAATCGGATGGGTATGACTGGAGGGTTGTCTATAGAAATGAGGATCAAAAGCTATATCAAAAAGTTGTTCCCGCGCTTTGTCCACCTGAATTCGTGCCTCGATACCCTCAGGCATCGGAATCCGGGAGCTCATACCGGACCACAGTGCTGCGTCCGCGGTCATCGAAGGAAATAATCGTTTGTGTGATACAAAAAACGGACTCAATATCGATAAAGCGGATACGTCACCGGTTTCCCATCGGTCGGTTAAATATTCTTTCTCCCGGTTTCCCACACTACCGGACTGATCTACCGCCATCACCAGGGCTTCCAGAATGGAAGTCCGTACAACAGGAGCAGCATTTTCCTCGTCAATATTCAACAATTGCCTCGCCGATGTAAGCTGCTGTCCGGCGGCCATGATATAATCACTCTTTATATAAGGGTCATTGGTGGACTGAATCCTTTGAAAAATCAACTCCTGAATCATTTCAAGAAACCGGGCATTGGTCACGTATTTGTTTCCTGCCGCCAGAATTCTGGCGTATACGGTCGGTGAAAAATTGGCGAACGCCCAATTGATATAAGTCTCTGAATAACGGGATGAACCAAACTGCATGATGAGGTCGGCCGCTGTCTGAGCTACCAGTTCATTTTTATCTCTGAGAGAAGCTGCCCAGATTCCATGCCGGATATTAAGTGGAAGGCTAGTACAACCCTGCAACAGACTGATGCGCACCCTATCGTCCTGCTCTTTCCTGATAGCATTTCTGATCCAGGTACCGGCTGGTGCCCCCGCTTTTCCTATAGCTTTTCCAAGGAACATACGTATCCCGGTGTTCTGTTCGTTTTCAAATGCTATAATCAGGGAATCGCGAAATGGACTCAGATCCAGGCCTCGTCCCCTGTCAAGGTAGCTGGCCGCGATCAATCGTACAGAAGGACCATACAGCATCCCGGTGGCATACCGGACCATCCTCTCTGTGGCAAGGCTATCAGAATATCCTTTTTCAGCGAGATTCAATATGCCAAGGCTTTGTCCTTCCAATAAAAGCGTATCAGAAGGCTGATACGTGGAAATGCCCGCCAAAAGCGGAAGATAACTGCTGTCAGCGCATTTTCCTACAGCCTCCAAAGCATATCTAAACGTCATCGGATCGATGCCCAGGCTATCCTGAAATTCAAAAACTTTCATAAGAAATGGCAAGGCCTGAGGACTTCGGCTCTGTCCCAGTGTATAGGCTGTCATCCTGCGGACCTCCACGATGGGATCCAGAATTCCCTGACCGATATCATCAATGTACTCTTCGTCCATCATTCCGGCAAATCCTCTGGTAACCAATACCCTGAAAGAGGGATCTCGATGAGACAAAAAAGGGATCAGGGAATCCTGCTGCCAGCGATCAATAAGATCGTATACCCGCTGAAATCTGACCGAATCCAGGGATATATTTACTTCGGTCAATACGACTTCTTCCACAGGATCCTGGTCTGAAGAGCAGGACAACACAGATATACCCACGATCAATAGAATGGTATAGAGTATAAACCTCATGAAAAAGTGTTGTTTAAATTCAGTGCCGGTCTAGTGTTCTGTTTCATTGGTCATTGATGCTTATGACGAGGTTATTTTCTACCGGATCGAAGAAGCATGACCGAATGAAGTACCGGCAATGAAATGAGCGAGACCAAAAGTCTGGCAGACCCTTGATGAGGGAACCAATCCGAGGCCGGGCAGCATAGTCCATTACTACATAAGGCTTTCGATGATGATACGGTGAAAAAGAATCCGTCATAAGTTTTAAGAATTTATGAAACAG
>CALEIL010000402.1 GCA_937876435.1 uncultured Bacteroidota bacterium | reverse complement strand
GGCTCAGGCTGGTTGGTGCGCTTCGTGGGTTTGGCTGTCCTTCGCGGGGCTCAGGTATGGTTGGAGCGCTTCGCGACTGCAGTGAGTACTCAAACTCCAAACGATCTACCCACGGTCCCGAAAGAATTGAATATTTTGTCCTGACTGAGCAATTAAGGTTATAATTTTCCCAGTTCCTTCCCAATTTTGACCTGTTCGTCGTGGATATAATCGTAATTCCGTTGCATTTTGTCCAGGTCGTACCCTTCTTCCATCAGTAGTTGATCAAATTCTACAAATTGGGATTCGATCTTTTCCTTGATTTGCAAAATATATTCTTCGAGCTTTTCGGAAAGTTGTTTTTCGATTTTGGTTCTGGTAAGTTTGATTTCTTCCCCAAATCGACGCATGATTTTTCCTTTCTTAATACCGGTGGTGATTCCTGCAAATAAGAGCCCGATCGCGGTGATCAATCCTCCGGTAATGTCAAATACTGATCCGTGCGTTACCGCAGTCAGGATAATCCCGATGATAGCCAGACCGCTGCCGGTAGCCAGATTGGGGTTGATCGAAGAACTTTCTTCGATTAGTTCGGCGTTGACAAAATTATCCGAATTCCGGATAAAATCCTGGAAGGATTTCTGAAGTTCCTCGATGATCAGTCGCCGCCGCTCGGCGATATGCCCAAACAATTCGTCGTTGTCCTTGAGGATGGTTTTATTTTTAAGGATCTTGAGTTCAACGACTTTTGCCATATTCTGGATGTTGTCCGCCAGATCGCTCACCCCATCGTGGAGGCGGTCGGTCATTTCTATTTTCAGGTTCTTCTCCAGATCTGTTTTGATATCCCCCAACCAAACCTGGGGTGATTCATTCCTGTTGAAAATCGATTTAAATGATTTGCTCACCAATCGGAAAAACGACAATCCATCCCGCAGATCCCGCTGTGCGATCATAGTGGCCTTATCATAGCCGGTCAGGAGGTTGTAGATAAGGGTCTGTACCTGGGTTTGGGACTTCTGAACGTGTTGTTCCAGTGATTCATCGATCTCTTGTCGAAAGGCAAGGTCGCTTTCGTATTGGGTCCGGCGTGCTTTGAGTCCGGTATTGATTTTTTCGTTGAGGGTGGAGACCAGTTCCAACAGATTTTCTATTTTGAGTCGGAAAGCGTTGATGCCGGTGATGTTTTCCTTGAGATATTGCCGGAGTGGCAGATATCCACTGGATTCTGTATTTCCCTGTATTTCCTGCAGAGCTGACACCGCAAAAACCTGTGGATCGGGTACATTGTATTTTAGAGCTTCTTTTAGAACTCCCTTGATGTTGACCTCGAGATCACTTTCATTCACCAGATCTTTTTGTTGCAGAACGAAAATGACCTTCTTTTTCCATTCCTGATTGATGAAGGACAGGAAGTCCCAGGCACTTTTGCGATAGGGGTTTTTCGCTTCAAATACAAATACTACCAGATCAGAGACCGGGACGAATCTTTCGGTAATTTCCTGATGATGATCGACGATCGTATTGGTCCCCGGAGTATCGACGATGGATATTTCTTTCAATATAGGATCGGGGAAATAAATTTGTTTAAGGTATTCATTGATGACCACTTCGTCGTGAACCTCGCCCCATTTGACCTGTTGGATAGTATCGGTCTTAGGATCCGGAGCTACCGCGCAGATTTCTTCTTCGGTGCTTAGGAGGGCGTTGATAAAACTGCTTTTTCCCGCTTTGACTTCCCCTACTATGACAAACAGGAAAGGTTCGTCCATACGGAGTCGCAATTCATTGATGGTAGTTTGGGTCTCACTCTGATCGATCCGGCTGGATTGTTCGCCCAGTTTTTCGACTAGAGCCTTGAGACGTTCAAAATAGGGGAGTAACTTTTTTTCGGTCAATGCAGCCATGGAGGTCGATTTTACCTCAAAGTTACGCATTTATCCTGATCGTAAGATAATATTCTATCTCAACAAACCTTCCACAGAAATATCTTCGTCCAGATCTTCCCAATGGATTCCTTCACCACGCCCGATAAAACGCCAATTCTCCAATTGAGACTTCGAGGCGTCTCTTAGTGATCGGAACCATTCCAATGGAGCAGAAAGTTCCCGTCCGTCCTCAAAAATGACAGTCATCATGGATTCTGTGAAGGTGACTGATGTCGCTACTATGGATTTTTCAATGATTGATGTGCTCATCCTCTAAATCCTTTAACAAATTTAGCTACCAATTCATTTTCGTAAAGCGATTTGGAACCATCAATTATCAAAACCAACCCGGGGTCGGAGCTACAAACTTTATATTTTACATTATTGTATCCTATAACAATAGATTTTTTCACAACTTACAACTTAATAATCCGTACATCCTCATTGTACAAACCGAATACCCCAAAGGCATTATTGAAATTGGAATGAAACGGAACGAGGTTGGCGAAAATATCCTCCCCTATGGCATACGTTCCCTGGATTTCCTGAAATAACCGGGCCAGGTCGGTAGATAAGTAGGCAATGCTGACTCTGACCACAGGACGTAAAGTGATAGAATCCGGAGGGGTTCGAATTATTTGGCTAAATGTTGAAGACACTTCATATTGCGACCAATTGTCCTCATCAGGAAAAACCATATCGTAATTAAATACGCTGGAATTAGCTTTTATTTGTTCTTCATCAAGGTGCAATGTATTCAAATAATGGCCATTGATCGAAATGGCCGAAATCTTATCATCTACAGGACCCAGGGTGGTCGACACAAAACAAGTACCGGTATTGGAATATTGACAATCCAGGTTAAAGTGTTGTACGATTGGTTGAGGTGGGAGGTAAACCTCATTGGATTCCATGATTTGTGAAGTCTCCTTTTTGATTACCTGTAATGAATAAGCTACATTTTGAAAAATGTGTAAGATTGCAAGGTTAATTTTTGTTATGTAAATACATCCATTAATTACCTTGTGTTAATACATAAATAACAATTATAGTCAGTTCTATTTTGGGGCAATTATAAAAAATCACTTTATTCTCATCCCGTCTGCTGCTGCACCCAGTCGTAATACGCCAGATTGCACTCCACTTCCTGTAGAAGGATACACGGCAGATCGTACGGGTGAAAATCCTGGATACGGCTGAGGAGTCGGTCTTTCAAATCCAGCGATGATTTCATCAAGACAACGAATTCTCCTTCGGCATGAGATTCTTGTTGCCAATTGTACTGACTGTGTACGGACCAGGAAACTCCACAGGCGATCAAGCGGCTGTCCAGTAATTGGCTGATCAGCGATTCGGCGCTCTGCTGGTCCCCTAAGGTGGTATAACAGGTGATGATCTTAGGTAGTGACATTACGAAAGGATTTGGGTCATTTCAATCAGGCTCTTTTTGGGGCTTTTATCCATGGAAATAGCGTCCGAAAATTCGGTATATACTATTTCATCGTTGATGATGCCCACCGCTTTATTGTAATTGCCATCCAATATAGCCTTCACGGCGGAGGAACCCAGTCGTGAGGCGAGAACCCGATCGTGACACGAAGGAGCTCCTCCTCTTTGGAGGTGCCCTATAATGGTCACCTTGGATTCAAGTTCGGGCAATTGCTCCGCGACTTCCTCGGCAATTTTTGCTGCCCCGCCAGTTTTATTCCCTTCAGCAACGATCACGAGGCTAAACAGTTTTCCCCGTTTGACCCCTTTTCTCAATTGGCTCACCAGACTGTCGATGCTCACATTATTCTCCGGAATCAATATGCCGGTCGCACCACTGCCAATGCCTGTATGAAGTGCCAGATGGCCGGTATGACGGCCCATGACCTCGATAAAGAACACCCGGTTGTGACTGTCCGCTGTATCCCTGATTTTATCGACCGCATCGATCGCGGTATTGAGCGCGGTATCAAAACCAATCGTAAAATCGGTCCCGTAAATATCGTTGTCGATAGTCCCGGGTATCCCCATCATAGGGATGTCAAATTCCTGCGCAAAGATCATCGCAGCTGTGTAGGTTCCGTTACCCCCGATGACCACGCACGCATCGATGTCGTGAGCTTTCAGGGTATCGTAAGCGCGTTGGCGACCTTCCGGAGTGAAAAATTCATAACTTCGGGCGGTTTTGAGGATAGTTCCACCCCGGTGGATGATATTCCCTACCTCGTTTCGTTCGATTCTTTTGATGGTGCCTTTGATCATTCCATCATATCCCCGGTATATTCCGTAGACGTGTTTTCCAAAGTGGGCCGATGCCCGCACCACACTTCGTATGGCTGCATTCATGCCCGGGGCGTCCCCCCCTGAGGTCAATACGGCGATACGGTTAATGGACTTATTGCTCATTCTGTAATTCCTTGAAGTGATACTTTTCTAATTCTATCATGGGACGGGTTACAAATTTTCCCGCCCTCAATCCCTGATCCTCAAGGGTTTCAGTCAGGATTTCCCTGAAGTGCTCAGAAATTGAGCCCACAAAGTTAACTGGAAGTTTGTCAATTTTGGGATATTTTGACAGATAATTTTTGATCAATGCCTCAAATGATCCCTTGATTTCGGCCTTTACAACGGGATGGTTTTGGTACCGTGCCACGATGGGGGTAAACGAGGCCAGGTACTTGTTGGGCTTGGAATGTGAATACAGTTTTTTGACAAATACTGATCGGTCTCCCAGTTCATCCTCCAGCTCGCGGGCTATTTCCGATGGCAGCGAGTTGGAATAATACAATTTGATCAGGCGGGTCCCGATATCCACGCCCCCTCCCTCGTCTCCGATCAGATATCCAAATCCCTGATAGTTGGCCGTGATGCTCTGTCCGTCAAAGTAGCATGAATTGGAACCAGTACCCAGGATGCAGACGATGCCCATTTCATCGCCTAAAGTGGCACGAACCGCGGCCAGCATATCACCTTCCAGGGATAGGGTAGCGTTGGTGAAATACGTACGATATATTTCCCGGAGCAATTCCTGTTGCTGGGTTCCACTGACCCCGGCACCGTAGTGGTAAATTTTAGTGATGAGGGGAAGATCGTGCAGCTTTTGGGATCCCCTCCGGATATATTTATCCACTTTTTCCCGGGTAAGCGTCGATGGATTGATGCCGCTATCTGAAAACGAAATGACCTCGCCCTGGGGATGCAAGAGAGACCAGTCGCTTTTAGTAGACCCGCATTCCAGAATCAGTATCATATTTTCTTTGTTTCATTGGTGCAAATGTAACAATATAGCGAAATTTCCACTATTTCAGGAGATATGGTTGTCTATTTGATCCCAGATTTATAGGAAACGCCCATTGACAACAACAGCTTTTTGAGGGCTTCAAGACGATGTAATAAGTAGCCCGGCGCAAAATGGTGATGGGGGTTTCCACCCGGGGCTATTGGAGTCCAACCCCTTTTCATACAGGCTCATACCGGGCAGGATTTGCTATGCTCCAAATCCATTTCTAATCTATGATGCATTCCTGAGACTATCTCATCGTGGCACCTATCTGCGCGATCTGCAGGAGATCATAGCTAATAATATTGTAAAATGCGAAAGGTGAACCGGCACCACTCCGGTTTCTTAAACGGAATCTTCCACCACCCATCGTATGCGATAGTAGTCGGTAAAAAAACACCCTTATTACTCTCCACCCTGATGTTCATTGTAATATCGAACGAATAAGCCAGGGTTTTGTATGCCAACCGGTACGTGCGATGGAGAACCTGCATCGTTTCCGCATCAAATACCGTGAGCAGTTCTTTGATGACGGTTTGATTCCGGGCAATGCCCGAATCGGGCCGGATCATAAATTCATAGACCGGTGCTTCGTAAGTCGAAGTATCCAGGGAGATCGAATACTGATAATTTTTCATCTGATCATCGGTAAAAATGGCCGTTTTATCTCCCATCAGGGGGATGTCAATTTTGGTGCCCGGAGCAAAAAGCAGTAATTTCAGATCCTGAACGTATTGCTGCATCCGGCTGTCCGGTTCTACCATTTCCGTGACGTCGTCAGACCACCTGACAGGAACAGGCGTCGGATGATGCGTAAAGAATATTCTGTCGTACATCCTGGCCGTATAAAACTCATAACCCCCTTTTCGGTCCTTCATATCGCGGTGGATAAATTCTTCGACGATTTCGTTCGTACGCCTTCCATCCACGATGCGTTGATCGCGGATTGATTTCATATAAGTCAGCGGGGTCCAACCTGGTTTGTAAAAATACAATTCGGACGAAAACCGGTAGTTTTCACGACGCAACCGCTGGAATGCCCTGTAAAACGTAGTGTCATGAATAGTCTGGCTGATCATGTATTTGACATCCGGTTGATTTTGATTCGCGGTCACGGTCAGTGAGTCGAGAATGAGAACGGCATAGATCTGGTCTACGATGGAATCCTGTGATATCTGCCCCCGGGAGGGAGTTGATCCAGCCAGGGTGATAAACAGTGCCAACCACAGGACTGATTTTTTCATTGGATGTGGTTTGGTGAGTGGGGAAGGAATTCGATTAGGGATTCTTTTTAAATTCTTCGATCGCTCTGCGTTCCTTCTTGGTGGGCCGGCCGGCTCCTTTTTCGCGGAATTCGCCCGTCCCTTTTCCGACGTACCATTGATCGAATTTTTTCAACTCTGCCTCAGGGGTGACGTCGTCGTAGCATTTGATCGCTTCGGGGGCGCCGACTCTTTTATTGATGATCTGGCGGACGATAAATTCGTATAAAAATCGGTCTTTGCTTACCTTGATATGATCTTCGAGGGATACGACGGTGGACGGTTTTACCTTTTCACCGTTTATCCATACCTTACCGCTCTTACAGGCATCGTTGGCCTTGGTCCGGGATTTGAAA
This sequence comes from uncultured Bacteroidota bacterium, assembly GCA_937876435.1. Classification (GTDB taxonomy): domain Bacteria; phylum Bacteroidota; class Bacteroidia; order Chitinophagales; family Saprospiraceae; genus Membranihabitans. The sequence continues at coordinate 4,784 of CALEIL010000402.1, read as the reverse complement.
ATCCTGACCGACCACAACCATTGATCTATTCGTGCGTCAGCCATAGTGTTCTTTGATCACCTGCCGGTCTTCCTCGTCGAGCACTGGCCGGACCATACGAAGACCTGCTAATGTATCCCTGACCGATTTGGCCACCAAATAATTCCGGTACCAGGCCTGGTCTGCGGGAATGATAACCCAGGGAATCCGGCTTTCGTTGATCGCGTATTCATAAGCTTCCCGGTACGCATCCCATTTCCTGGCTTCTACCCAATCTGTGGTTTTGTGCTTCCAGTTTTTTTCCGCTTCATCGATTCGTTCCTGGAGCTCTTCCAACTGTTCATTCTGAGAGATGTGAAGATAGAATTTCAGGATCGTGGTGTTGTTGTCGTCTTGTAGAAGTTCTTCAAAATGATTGATGGAGTTCATCCTTTTCCTTACCGTTTCTTCATCGATCCAGTCGTTGACGCGTTGAATGAGAATATCTTCGTAGTGAGACCGGTTAAAAATCTGGATCATCCCTTTCGCTGGAGCGTGTTGATGTACCCTCCACAAAAAATCGTGACCCATTTCCTCTTCGGTCGGCTTTTTGAAGGCAACCGCTTTCATTCCGATCGGGTTGCAATAAGGAAATGTGGCTTTCATGGAACCGTCTTTCCCACTGGCATCCATGCCCTGGAGAATGACCAAAAGCGAGTGTTTTTCCTCAGCGACCATAGTGGTTTGTAATTCTCCAATCTCGAGAGCTAATTTCCGGGTTTCTTTGACGGTATCCTTTTTGTCAAAATCTTCGGGTGCCCTGGTGTCAATGTCCTGGAGTTTTATCATCGTGTCAGATTAATTTATCGCGTCTTATCAGAAATGCCCGGAGAACCTTGTTGAAATCCTCGTTGATGTCAGCAGACATAATATCTATGCCCATTTGCAAAGATTTCAACCGCAAAAGATTCAAAAAAGCATTCATCTTTTCTCTGTAAACTTTTTGGATTTCCTGCGGCCGGAGTTTAATAGTTTCTCCGGTTTCGTAGTCAATAAAATTAATGGGTTTATTCTGATATTCAAAATCGATTTCTTTTTTGTGATCTATCACGTTGAAGACGATGACCTCGTGCTTGTTGTACCGGAGATGCTGAAGCGCTGAAAAAACGGGTTCTGGCTGATCCATCTGCTCGAAAAAATCCGAAAATATGACCACCAGTGATCTTTTATCGATCCGTTCGGCCACCTCGTGAAGCGTATCGGCCAGATTGGTTTTTCGATTGTATTCCGGAGGATTCCGGAACAAATTTTCCAGATAGCTCAAAAGCAGACTCATCTGCTTCTGGCTACCGCTCGCCCGTCGGTGGATTTGGATGGATTCGTCAAAGACCGTGAGTCCGAAAGCATCCCGCTGTTTTTTGAGCAGGTACATCAGGGAAGCAGCCCCCAGAACGGACCACTGGAGCTTGGACAATTTGCGGGCGTCCTTTTCCATATTCGTCAAAGCCATTGAAGCGGAAGAGTCGATGACCAACTGACATCTGAGGTTGGTCTCATCGTCGTATTTTTTATTGTACAACCGGTCAGTCCGGGCGAACACCTTCCAGTCGATGTTTTTGGTTGTTTCGCCTGGGTTGTACAGTTTATGTTCCGCAAATTCTGCCGAAAACCCATGGTAAGGGCTTTGGTGAAGTCCTATGATAAACCCCTCCACGACCTGCTTGGCCAACAGTTCGAAATTATCAATTTTATGTAGGTTATACGTGTCAAATACGGCGGCCATGGTCGATAATATTACTTGTACTCTTTATTAAACGAATGAGTTTTCCGGAAATTCTTTTTAAAACGATCCGGCCAACTTCCTGTATCCCAAAAGTATAAAAAAAAGCCTCACATAGAAAAATACTATGGGAGGCTTATCTTCTTGTTCCTTCCTCAATTTTCTCAGGACAGGTGCTGGTTAAGCTTATCGACCAGGACTTGCTTAGGTGTGGCTCCCACTACCTTGTCCACGATCTCTCCATCTTTTACAAAAAGAATGGTCGGGATGCTGCGGATTCCAAATTTGATGGAAAGTTCCGGATTGTCGTCCACGTTTACTTTACCAATGAGTGCTTTGCCTTCATAATCCTGGGAGAGATCTTCGATGATCGGGCCGATCATTTTGCACGGTCCGCACCATTCAGCCCAGAAATCGATCAAAGTCAAACCTCCTTTTTCCAGTACTTCATCCTGGAAATTTGTGTCTGTTAATTCAAATGCCATTGCTTTTCTTTTATAGTATTTACATTGAGTAAAAAATCTGTAATTATATCCTGCTGATTTGATGGGAACCGAAAGTATCTCAGTTCTGACCAAACAGCAAGATATAGCGAAATAAACGCTTATTTTCTGAATTGGTTTTACTTTCGGATAATAATTCAAAAAATTAAAGGGTTTTGTACCTTCATCAAAACGTTATAATACATGCCTGTGCTCCATTTTGCCCGAAATCACATCCTGTTTGTATTGATCTTGCTGATCGGGATCGTCAGCTTGATTTTTGGCATTTTGGTCTTTGGTGACGGAGGTTGGGGAGACTGGTACTACGCTCAGATTTTTGTTCCTGTGAATAAAGCGTGGCAGTCCGCGATGCAGTATTCCTCTGTTCCATTCTACATGGTTGTGATTTTTATATTTTTTATCCTGGTCATAGGCGGTCTTATTTCATCGGCGGGTAGTTCCTGGAAGAACAATCTGTTGAGTGCGGTTTTGTTTGTGGTATCCACAGGGATCTTTTTGGGTTCTCTTTTTTATTGGATGTGGGGATACAATTATGGCCGGACGACGATCGGTACATCGTATTTTAATAATGAATACGTCGCGATGGATACTACGGCATTTAAACGGCGATGGGCACTCCAGACCAATCGGGTCAATACCTTGCGCCAAAAGGTGGTCATTCCGGAAGAGGAGAACGAGGAGGAACTGACGAGACATTATACATACCTGTATCGAAATACGGTTCAAAAATTACCCTTTTTTTTTGACCTCAACAGGGAGCTTGTGCCCCATTGCAAGGAATTTGTTCCGGAAGGTTTTTTATTGAGATTAAATACGGCGGGTTTTTATTTTCCATTTGGCAGTGAATCCTACGTGGATAAAGCGTTACACGTGACCCAGAAACCTGCTGTGATCGCCCATGAACTGGCCCATGGGTACGGGGTGACGGATGAAGGGGAAGCCAATTTTGTCGGCTATATTATCAGCCAATCCTCCGGAGATCCACTGGCTCAGTATTCATCAGCCCTGATGCTTTGGCTGTATATGGCCGGGGATGGTCGTCATCTGGATCCGGATTTTACCAAATCGATGTGGGATAATCTTTCGCCGGCGGTCTGGATCGATCTGGATGAACGTCGCAAACTGGATGAAAGGTTTCCGGAATTTATGCCGCGGATGCGGGATGCCATTTATGATTCGTACTTATCTATGAACAAGGTGGAAGGGGGCATGAAAAGCTACAATAGATTCGTGAAAATGGTATTGACGCATGAGAAAAAATAAAAAGCCGTGACGACCCAGCCACGGCTTTTTTATAATAACATACTTAAATCTTCATATTTTTTGTAGCTCTCATCGACATCGAAAATTCTTGCAAAGGAACTTATTGTAGTGACGTGTAGAGGCTATAATTCTCATACATGATGTAAAATTCACAAAATTAATCTATAAACAAAATCAATATTTTCTATATTGCCATAGATAATAACTATTAACCTATGTTTTCATTCATCCAACTCGAGTATATCATCGCCCTGGCGACTTATGGTAATTTCAAGATCGCCTCGGAGCATTGCTTTGTTACCCAACCGACCATGTCCATGCAGATCAAGAAAATGGAACAGGATTTGGGCGTCCTTTTGTTTGACCGTTCCAAACAGCCCGTCATCGCTACCCCGGTAGGTCAGATCGTGATCGATCAGGCCCGCATAATTTTGTCGGAGCGGGATAAACTGACCGAAATAGTCGCCACACATCAAAATGAAATCCAGGGGGAATTGCATCTCGGGGTGATCCATTCCATAGCGCCTTTCCTGCTGCCTCTGTTCATCATGGAGCTTCACCAGAATTATCCCCAATTGCACGTTCACGTGCACGAGATGATCACGGAGGACCTTATTCAGGCTCTTCGAATGGAAACCATCGATGTGGCCATCCTGGTGACCCCGGTAGATTACAAACAAATCGTCACAACTCCGATTTATTACGAAGAGATAGCGGTCTACGTTTCGCCAAATCATCATTTTTATTCGCTGGAGTCTATCCCTGAGAAATTGTTGGATGGTGAAGACATGTGGATGCTCCGCGAAGGGCATTGTTTCAGAGATCAGACGCTCAACCTATGCAGCAACTCACAGAGCTCTGTCAAAAACAAACGATTTACGTTCGAAACGGGGTCTATTGAAACCCTGATCAAAATGGTCGACCTTCAGGGTGGATATACGCTCATTCCCGAAATGGTGATCAGCAACATTTCACCGGAGAAAAGAGACCAGATCAAATGGATAGAAGGGGAAGCTAAAATGAGAGAGGTCAGCATTGCAACCTACCGAAATTATGCCAAAATACGACTGGTCAAAATCCTTGAAAATTCGATCCAGAAAACAATACCCTCCAGGATGCTCAGTAGAAAATCGGGGCAGGTAGTGGAGTGGATGTGATGGGTTTTGAGTTTGAGTTTGAGTTTGAGTTTGTGTTTGTGTTTGTGTTTGTGTTTGAGTTTGTGTTTAAGTGTGAGTGTGAGTGTGGGTGTGGGTGTGGAAATCCCGGACTCGAAAGTTTAC
>CALEIL010000401.1 GCA_937876435.1 uncultured Bacteroidota bacterium | reverse complement strand
AAAACATCGCCTACGTAAAAGATGAAGCAAATGGACAGGATGGAAGAGTCGGGAATCTTTACACCCGAAAAGTAAAACGGGTAGAAGATAAGTCATCACCATATTACAACTATCCGATTTTGGGAAGTGGCCTGGATGCAGAATGGGAAGCTGGTGAAAATTACGAATTGGTGGGAAATTACAATCCGGACTTTATCATGGGATTACAAACCGGATTACGATTTAAAAATTTCAGCTTGAATGCGACCTTTGACTGGCGTTCCGGCGGACAGTTTGTTTCACAAACGATGCGGTACCTGTCGGAAGGAATGTTAACAGAAACCTGGATTGATAGATTGATACATCCTGGCGACCTGGGTGGCAAGCCAAGCAAAGAGCTCAAAGAATGGGTTCTGGCCAATGCAGATGAATTTATATTTTCAGAATATGTACGACCAATCGGTGGACCCACACCTGAATTTGGCGGATTCCCTGAGAATTTCAGTGGATATACATTGTATGACGCAACATTCGCTCCCGGAGTAATGGGTTCGTATGACGAGAATGGTAAATTTATCCTGGAACAGGAAAATCTGGGAGACGTCGGAACTTCTTTTATCCCTTTTGCAGCCAGTTATCCCTGGGATCTTGGATTAGCTAATATGTTTGATGCTGATTATATTAAACTTCGTGAAATTTCAATTAGCTACCATTTCCCGAACGCGCTGACTCAACGTTGGGGTATTGGCAATCTGGATCTATCGTTGTACAGTAGAAATATTATGCTTTGGGTAAAAGATTCCCCTTTGAGAGTTGACCCGGAGAGGGCATACCAGGCAGAAAGGAGTGGCCGATTTAGCCAGGGCGTAGAACGGTTCAATGTCGAACCCTGGATGATGCCGATAGGATTCAAATTAAATATTCAGTTTTAAAGAAAATAGTCAAAATTATGAAATCGATAAACAGACAGCTGGCTTATATTTTAACCTTGATGCTGATCGTAGCGGTATCTTGTGAAGATCTCGATGAACTGAATATCAACCCCAACGGAGTTGATCCCTCAACCGCTGATCTCAATCTTTTAATGCCAACCATTATCACTTCTGTAGGGCAAAATATCACCGGACTTGGTTTTGGAGACCTGGCTGGTGTGATGCAACATACTCAGAAGGATGGGTGGTCAAGTGGACACAATGATTATGACTGGAATAATCTAAGCCACAACTGGGCAGGTTGGTATGGGATTTTACGAAACAATGAGGAGATGTACAATAAAGCCGTTGAGGAAGACTATGTATTTCATCAGGGAGTGGCTTTAGTAATGCGGGCATATACTTTTGGAATGATTGCAGATCTATGGGGCGCAGCGCCTTACGACGACGCGCTCAAAGCTGAGGAAAGTAGTGAGTTTTTCAAACCCAAGTACAACGATCAGAAATACATATATACTCAAATCCTGGCAGATCTCGAAGAAGCCAATAATTTGCTGTCCGGTCCTCAGTCATCGTATTCAAATATAGAGCCATCACAGGACTTATTGTATGGTGGTAATGTATCAAAATGGCGAAAATTTTCCAATTCCCTCGCACTTCGTTATAATATGCGACTTTCTGCCAAAGAACCGGAATTGGCTAGAAGTGGTATCAGTAATATTGTATCCAATCCAGAAAAGTATCCGTTGATTCTATCCTCAGCAGATGATGCGAATGTTGCTTATAGTGGCAATTCTCCTGGTGATTCCTGGCCCTCCTCTGAGGCCTTTGAATCCGACCCGAGTAGTAATTATATGCGGGTAAAAATGTGTGCAACTCTTGTAGATACATTACTCAAATACGAAGACCCAAGGATTGGAGTCTGGGCGAACAAAGTAGGCATACCTCTTAAAATGGTGCCTGGAGAACAAGTAGACAGAATCGTTGGCGGAGTAAGGGAAGTATCCAGCGATGTAGTGGAAAAATTTGAAAATGACTTTTCCGATGACCATGTAAAAGTCAACTTCAACCCGGAGTATGTGGGTATCCCCGCTCAAATCATCTCCGCTGGTTTTTACAATATGAATCCTTCTATCCCACAAGGGGTTTATAACCCGCATGTGTCCCAATTGGCTGATATGTATAAAGAAAGCACAGGACCACTTCTGGTCATGAGGCTTATGTCTGCAGCGGAAGTGCATTTTATTTTGTCAGAAGCTGCAGAATATGGTTGGGGAATTTCCAATCCAGAAGAACACTATGCAGCCGGCATCAGGGAATCTTTCAATGCCTGGGGGGTAGGTAATCAATTTTCAGGTTATGTAGACCGGGCGCCCTACAATGGATTGGAGAGCATCATCACCCAAAAATGGATTGCCAGCTGGACGGCTGCCGCTGAATCTTGGTTTGATTATCGTCGTACTGGACTACCACATCTTCGGACCGGTGTATCTGCAAAAAGACAGGCATTACCACTCCGATTTTACTATCATTTTGACAGTGAAATATCAAAGAATACGGCAAATGCGGAGGCAGCTATAGATCAACTGGAACCTACTCAATACAAAGGCAGCGATGTGAGCAACAACAGTGCGTGGTCGAAAATGTGGCTGTTGCAGGGGACCGGAAAACCGTATTAGGATGGCTTCGCCGTTTGAGGTTTGATGACTTCGCTG
>CALEIL010000400.1 GCA_937876435.1 uncultured Bacteroidota bacterium | reverse complement strand
TTTTGGTTACTTTTTTTCAGCAAAAAAAGTAACAGAGACAATTTTATTTTTCACATGTAGCATCTACAAGGTCATTTATAGGAACTTGAGATAGATGAAAAATGCAAATTCCCAATACCAGGAGTGCCGCCGGAGTGTTCTGGTTTATAAGTAATCGATGCTTTTGGCGAGATTATTTTTTTGTCTGATCGAAGGCATTTTTCAAAAATCCGACATCAATTCAGCCAAAAGTAGTAGTATACAAAATGTCAGGACTTATCAATCCTCCGGGGGGGCTCATTCATCAGGAAAGTCGCCCGCTGGAAGGCTACCTGGATAGATTCACAGATGTTGTCTTCCCCAAGATCGTCATACACCCCTGATTTCAATAATTCCTCTTTTACCTCGGAATTGGCTCCCGAAATGATGATTTTAGCCCCCCGAGATTGAAGATTCTGATACACTCTTTTGAGCCCATTCACTCCAGTTGCGTCGATAAAAGGTACGTGCCGAACCCTCAAAATGAGAATATCCGGGATTTGCTTGATATTGATCATCACCTCCTGGAATTTTTGGGAAGCTCCGAAAAACATCGGACCATTGATTTCGTATATGACGACCCCTTTGGGAATCTCTGGCAATTCTTCTTCAAAAAGCACTTCCCCATTTTGGTATCCGTTCATCAAAGAACTGACCGCATTCTGGACCGAGGTGGTTTCGCCCATGCGCTTCAAGAACAAAAAGCTGGCCAGGATCATACCCACTTCGATAGCCACCACCAGGTCAAAAAATAAAGTGAGGAAGAAGGTCGTCAGCAGGACGATGATGTCCATTTTATTACCACGCAGAATGGCTCTGAAATGATGCCACTCCCCCATATTCCACGCCACCACGACCAGTATGCCCGCCAGGCACGCCAGAGGAATCAACTTTGCGACCGGTGCCAGGATCAGCATGATGAGTAGCAGTACAAGGGCATGGACAATACCGGAAATCGGGGTCCTTCCACCGTTTTTCACATTAGTAGCTGTCCTGGCAATAGCGCCCGTAGCAGGGATTCCCCCAAACAGGCTCGAAAAAATGTTGGCCGTCCCCTGAGCTATTAGTTCCATATTGGACCGGTGCCGGCCTCCTATCATACCATCCGACACCACGGCCGATAAAAGGGACTCGATACTACCCAGCAAGGCAATAGCGATAGCCGGTTGTATCAGTTGCTGGATGGTAGCAAAATCAATGACGGGAAGGGAAGGTAAGCTCAACCGGTTGGGGATTTCTCCGTACTTGCTTTCGATGGTTTCTACTGGTAGTCCCAGAAAATAAACGACTGCCGTGCTCAATATAATGGCCACGATCGAACCTGGAATCTTTTTACTGATCTTACTGAAATGGAGAGTTAGTACGATAGTCATGACTGAAATAATCACAGCGATCCAGTTGAGTCTATCAAAATTCAGGATATAGGCCCGCCATTTTTCAATGAAATCGGCCGGGACCTCGCCCATTTGCATACCAAAGAAATCTTTCATCTGCGATGAAAAAATAATAATGGCAATTCCACTGGTGAACCCAACGATCAAAGGGTAAGGGATAAATTTGAGGTAGTTGCCCAATCGAGCCAGCCCGAGACCGATGATTAAGAACCCAGCCATGAAGGTGGCGATCGTCAATCCACCGATTCCATGCGTTTGTACGATTCCGTACACGATGACTATAAAGGCACCGGTCGGCCCTCCGATCTGGACCCGGCTTCCTCCCAGGGCCGAAACCAAAAATCCTGCCACCACAGCAGTGATCAATCCTTTTTCAGGGGATACCCCGGATGCTATAGCAAAGGCGATGGCCAATGGTAGTGCTACAATCCCTACGATGACGCCAGCTAATATATCCCTGGTCAATTGTTTCCTCGAAATACCCTGTTTGACGAGGGTAAATAACTTAGGAACAAATTCAGTATTTTTCATTTAGTGGAAGATATCTGGTACCAGACTCAACATTTACTGTATCCACAGCTCTTACAGGCCAGACATCCCTCTTCGTACACCAGTCCATTGGGATCGTCGCAGGAAGGACAGACCTTATCAGCCGCTTCCACACCGTCCGCTACGTATTTTTTAAGCGCCCGGGCTACTCCGTTCTTCCAGGTGTTGATGTTCTCATCGTAGAGATTGAGTCCATTGATAAGATCTACCACGTCGTTGATTGGCATATTGTGCCGGAGTACGCCCGAAATCAACTTGGCGTAGTTCCAGTATTCCTTGTCAAATGATCGAGATAAGCCTTCGATCGTCGTACGGTAACCATCTTTGTCGATGTATTGGAAATCGTACCGGCTGCCCCTGTCCGACTTGTTCTTGATGACCCACCCCTTGTTGACAAAGGTTGGAAGGTTGAATGAATCTTCCATCTTACCGGTGAATACTTCATAGGGTTTGCCATTGACAAAACCTACCACTGCCAGCCATTTTTCGTACTCATTCTGAAACCGGATAACGTCTGCTTCGATCTTCTTGGGTCTTTTGGGTGGATTGTACACCGCCTGCAACGTATCCTGTTCATTTTTTTCATCCTTTTCCGGTTTGGCATCATTGGCCACCAATACCCCACTGCGTGACCCGTCGCGATACACCGTAATTCCTTTCAGTCCCTTTTTCCAGGAAGCCAGATAAATATCACCGACCGACTCCACCGATACATCGGATGGTAAATTGATGGTGGAACTAATGGAATGGGTCACGTATTTTTGAACCAACGCCTGCATTTCCACTCGACGGAGCCAGTCAATTTCCGGAGCTGTCGAACCGTGGTAGGGACTCTCTGAGATATCGGTATGTCCGGTCACCTCCATCCACGTAGCGAGTTTCGGATGAAAAACGTCAAATTCTTCCCAGGAATCACCCATATCGTCTACATAAGTGATATGAGCATTTTTATCGCTTTCATTGACCTTACGCCGGCGTTTGTAGGAGAGCAGAAATACGGGTTCAATCCCGGAGGAAGTCTGGGCCAGCATACTCAGAGTTCCCGTAGGAGCCACCGTACTGATCGAAATATTTCTACGGCCAAATTTCATCATCCGGTCATACAATTCCGGAAACTCTTTTTCCATCATTTGGACAAATTCGGAAGTATTCTCGATGGCCGGATTGAAATCTTCAAATGGTCCCCGCTCGATGGCCATATCAATCGAAGAATCAAATTCTGCCCTCAGTTTGGTCCGCATCACCTCATCGATCAATTGACTGGCCTGATCTCCATCCAACGAGAGGCCAAGCGCCGCCACCATATCTGCCAGAGCAGTAAAACCCAGCCCGGTCCGGCGTCCTTTTTGACCGTTTTCATACAATAGTTTCCAGGTATCGATCTCCACCTGCTTGATATATTGAGGTTCCGGATCCTGATTTACTTTAGTGAGGATTCGATCGATGGCTTCGAGCTCGAGGTCCACGAGGTTGTCCATCAGGTGCTGAGACTCATAGACCACTTTATAAAATTGATCATAGTCGAAGGATGCACCGTCCGTAAAAGGATTTTTGACAAAACTGTACAGATTAACCGCGATTAGCCGACAACTGTCCCCACCCTGCATCGCGATTTCTGAACAGGGGTTGGTCGAACTGTTCTCAAAACCGGGATATACCGAAGACGTGCTGTAGTCGTGTTGCCGGTCCCAAAATATCAATCCGGGTTCCGCGGTATTGTGAGCGCATTCGATGATCGTATTCCACAATTCCCGTGCTTTGATTTTTTTCTTATACTCCGGATTATCGCTGTTGATCGGCCAACGAAGGGTAAACGAGGTGTCCTTGTCTACGGCGCGCATAAACTCATCTGACAACCGAACCGAAATATTGGCCCCGGTCACTTTGGAAAGGTTCTGTTTGATGGTAATGAAATCTTCCACGTCAGGATGCGCGATATCGATCGTCAACATCAACGCCCCACGACGGCCGTTTTGGGCCACTTCCCGCGTGGTGTTGGAAAATCGCTCCATAAATGAGACAGCTCCCGTGGTGGTACCAGCAGCGTTGGATACCCCGGCGTTTTTGGGACGTAATCCCGACAGATCCACCCCTACACCACATCGTCGTTTGAACAACTGCACGAGTTGCTGATCGGTGTACATGATCCCCCCATAGGAATCAAATACAGCGGGCACCACAACACAATTGGATAAGGAAGCGATCATTTCCTGATTTCCCAGGGCTGCCATCACACTTCCTTGCGGAATTACGTATTGAAATTCTTTGAATAAGGAATAGATATCTTCTTCCGTAAGTGGGGTTCTTTGCTGTCCGTAGGAGGAAAGGTTTTGAGATTCTTTTCCCAACGCGGGATAATTCTTTTCTATCCGTGCAAATTCCCGGGCCATCCGGTGGTGCATATCATCGGGGGACTTTTCAAGGAATTTTCCGTCGTTGGTTTTGACGGCGTACTTATTGATCCACGTGGTTGCTGAAAGTTCATCTCCACCAAAATATTTTTTCGATTCCCGAAGGACGGCTTCGTGGCTGAAGGTTTTTTGATCGGGAAGTGTACGGGTTGATTTCATGGTATTGGATTTATGTCTGTCTGAATTATAATTTTAAAGGCTTTGGCGAAAAAATATCTCGCTTCTTCATGGGTGAGCATACTCAATGCCTGTTATCCAGGGAAGGGTAAGTTCTCAACTACCAGACTCCAAATTTAGTTCAAAAATTTTCAATAATCTAAGAACTTATTATAATTTTTTATAACATTAAAATCAATATATGTAATGCCGCCTGGCAGATGAATTTAACCCAAAAATATTATTACAAATCTAATATACAGCATTTTATACATATATAACATGATACATATTTATTTTTTTTAATAAATAATCTGAGAAATATTCTTCGAAATTTTTGAGGGGAAGTACTGAGTGAATATAAGAAATTTTGAATAAAGGGTCGCTATAGGGGCATCCCTGGTGGGACAGCGTATGCATGGGGAACGCTGGAGGCGTTCAATATGAATAGCCCCTCGTAAACGAAGTATGACTGAACGAAGTCGAAGCAAAGCGAAGACCAAAGAGGGTAAATCCATCTTTGACGAGGGAATCGTGGACCTCCGGGCCACGGCTTATGTGGTATCATCTCCACCGACAATGAATCCCTAATGGGGTTCAACAAGAAAAACCCCTGTAGTCAGTCCATTCAGCGAACCCACTATTATACGAATCTGAGTTCCCAATTAAACATTAAAAATTCACAATTCATAATTTGAAACTACAGTTCCTTGATTCGCAGATTTCTGAACTTCAGTTCTGAGCCGTGGCCCAGGAAACCAATGTGTCCTTTGGTGTTTTTCAATCCGGGATGCTCCTTTCCATCCATAGCACCGTTTTTGATGGCATTTTTAGTATCTACATCCAGGATTTTGACCCCGTTGAGGATGACCTGGTAACGGTTTCCTTTGATGATCACTTCCTGGGAATTCCATTCACCGACGGGCTTGAGATGTCCCCGTTTGGCAGGGGCTACCCCGTACAGAGAACCGTGGTACTGGTACGGCTGCAGATTAGCATATATGCTGGCCGTATTGTCCAGTATCTGAAGTTCCACTCCACCATACGCTGCATCACCACTGAGAGGTGCGCGAATTCCGAGGCCATTATTGGCGCCTGGTGTCAATTGGAATTCAAATCTGAAATTGAAATCATCGTATTCCTTTTCGGTGTAAAGATTGCCCGATCTACCACTGGCGGAAGGATCTACCAGAATGACTCCATTCTTCGCCTGATACTGGGTCTTATTACCCGTCCAGCCATCGAGATTAAAGCCATTGAACAATGGCACAAATCCTTCTTTCTTTTCTTCTGCGGTCAGCAAATCCTCAGCGGAAGGAATTTCCTGAATGTACAAATTCCTGAAAGCAATGTCGGTTCCGTGTGCCTGCAATTCGATGGGACCTTCCGGGAAAATCGGAATCGACCGATCCCAATAGTTTTCCATGACGACGTCATCCACGACCAGGTCCCCGTTCAACCAGACCGACACCTTTTCATTGACCATGACGATCTTCATATGATTCCAGTCTCCGATGGCCATATCTGCCACCTTAGTAGGGTCTTTTGGATGATTTTGGTTGTTGTACAATCCTCCGGATCCCACCTGTGCACCGACATCTACCCTGGAAATATCCCAGATCTGGACCTGTGGAGTACCCCGCAAATAAATACCGCTGTCTCCCTTATCTCCGATTCGCCAGTCGACCAGCATTACGAAATTTTTATAATCCCGGTCTGAAACCAGATTCTGTCCGTCGCCTTTGAAATGGATCATGCCATCTTCCACCCACCAATGGTTGAGCATACGCTGATTGGAAGCGGCCAGCTTTTCAGCTTTTTCAGCTTCAGACATTCTCTTTAATTGGATAGGGTTCGCTACAAATCCGTGCCACCCATTGAGGGTTTCCCCATCAAACATCGAAACAAAACCCGTCGGTGCATCCGATGGAACCGATTCGATATAAGTCGAAATGTTTTCCTTGAAATATTCTGAATCGGGACCTTTGACCACTTCTCTGGCCTGGCTCAGAAAATTAAGAGCCAATGAATCGGTCATTCCATCATTGTTTTGAGGTCCGGGCATTACGATATTCATGATGGCCATCGCCGCAGCGTTTTGGATGCTGCCGCTGTTTTTTACCAGATAATCACTTACCGTCAGCAGAGAAAACATATTTCGGTACTTACCTATATTCTCTACCACCTCCGCTTTGTTGTGCGGATATCTACTTTGATCATATACTTTCTGCAGGTACAAGACTTTCCGGATATCTGACCACTCAGCCCTATCGATGATCCCCAGGGCTGTTTTAAATGCATTGGAAGCAGTGGATTCCTTGGACATCAAGGGCAACACGATATCGATCATCGATTCATCGGCCCGCTCGCCAGCCGTGGTCAGCAATTGATTGGAGGTGGAATCATCATCTCCCTCGAGAATGGTCTGTGCCAGTTCTCTGGGTTTGTCGCCGGACAAATGTCCGATCAGAGGAATAAACCTGCCTTTTTGTCCCCCTTCCAGAGAAGCGAGTAAATTTGGCTCCCATCCCCGGGATTCGCTGGCGTCCATCATTGTGACCAGAGAGGACTGCACCTGGGGTACCTGATCATCCGAAACTGACTTCAACAAATCCAGAACCGGATTGATGTTCTGTGATTTGCCCAGTTTGGGCAGCGCGGCGATGGCTTGTTTTTGTACCATTCCATCGGCACTGGAAGCCAGGCCCAGTATCTGATCAAAAAAACGTTCATTTCCCCTGTCAGCGATCAGTGGGATCAGCGCAGCTTTTACTTTATCTCCGGATCCGGATAGCAAACTTACTACCTGGCCGATGTTGTTTTTGTCCGTACTCATCTGAAGCGCAGTAATGGCCGCTTCGATGACAGAGGCTGCTGTGGCCGACTTCAAAAAAGCTATCACCTCCGACTGAGCTTCGGTTCCCCTGATCTCGGCCAATCCAATGACGGCCTGAGCCGATACCAGACTATCAGAACTTTTCATACCCGTCTGCACCAATGCGTCACTACCAGCCCAGCCTTTCCTCGTCAGTATTCGGATCGCATCGGCCTGTGCTACAGCCGGAGCCTGTTGGATAGATGCGGTCAGCGCACCGTACTGGGAAGGGGCCAGGTATGGCAATACGTGTACCGCTGCGACAGCGACCTCCTCTACGCCGGAAGTCAGCGCGGCTTTCAATTCTTCTCCGACCTGATCCGGTGCCATCCGACCAAATTCATGAATAGCCAGGGCTTTGAGCGTTTCGTTTTCCTCCTTCAGAATTTTTTTAAAATAAGCAACCGCCTCCGTCTTATGATCTGTGGAAGCCAGCGCGTTACCATATTTGATTATCGCATCGATGGTAATGGGATCGGGATCATTGATCACCTGCTCTTCAAAAAAATCCAGGTACTGAAGATCCCCGCTCGCAGCCATCCCATCCATGATCAGTTGTCCGAGTTCTCCCCTGCTGTCAGCCATCCCGGGATTCAAAACCTGATCTTGCTTTCCAAAGCGTGGATCAGACAGGATTTTGAATATTTTAAACCGGGATCTGTTGTCCGCCTTATTCATAGCCGACCAGACAATATTTCCACTTTCCTGCCCCGGTCTCATTTCCAGGATGTCCAGCACCCGCATTTGGAGTACTCTTTCCTGCAGTAAAGGCTGCAATATACTCACCTGAGCGTCTGGTAAAAACAAAGCAAGTTCTTCCAATAATACATCTGCTAATTCAGAATTTTTATTTTCCTGGATATGGGTCACAAAACTTTGAGCAAATTGGGTTTGAACGCTTTCACTCGCAGATGACAAAAATTTACCCATGCCGGAAAAAGCATAGTCCATCTTGACGCGCTGATCTGCTTCGCTTACCTCATACAACCGGACCAGTTCATCGACTACTCCGGGGCCCAGATTGACCAGCGACTGAATCGTATTGGTCAGCGTTTGGTGGTTGTTTGCGGGAAGAATATTGAGTGCATCCGCCACTTTGGTCTCGAAGGTTCTCGAGTCCTGGGCCATACCCGTGTGGGAGAAGAACAAAGACAGTATTAATACTAAGATATAAGTGATTTTCATATTGATGTATTGTGAATGTTGAAGTCGAATTTCAGATCGAAACGATGGTTTGTACTCCTGAAATATTTTAAATATTCCAGTGTCCCCGCATCGGTTGGTGGATCAATGCATTAGCTCCCGGATCGTTGATAAACTCCTGTTTGACGGGATCAAATTTCAGATTCCGACCCAGACGAAGAGCTATTTTTCCCATATTGATCAGATTACAACTCCTGTGTCCGTTCAATTCATGAAGCGGGAATTTCTGACGGGTCCGTACGGATTCATGAAAACTTTGAATCTGCGGAGCCGGATCGGGCAGGCTGTCGATCAGACCCAGCACATCGGTCAGCGAAGATGACATGCCTTTGTTCAACCAACCATCGGGTCCCTCCAGGAATTTGGCGTCTTTGTCTTTGTTTTCACCGTCGAGTATGATTTGACATCCATCATCGTAGGTGTAGGTAATCCGACGCCAGGTTCCCACAGCTTCCGGGTGTTGCTGAGGAGCGTCGATTTCCACGCTGATCGGACTGGTATTATCTTTTTCGAGCAGGTACTGGACTGGATCCATATAATGCTGGCCCATATCTCCCAGACCTCCCCCGTCATAATCCCAGTACCCTCTGAAGTTGGCGTGCACACGTTCCTCATTGTAGGGTTTGAATGGAGCAGGTCCCAGCCACATTTCATAGTCGAGTACATCCGGCACCGATTGCGGCTCCAGGTTGGTCTTACCGCTCCAGTAAAATTTCCAGTTGAAACCAGTAGTTCCACTGATGGTCGCCTTCAGCGGCCAACCCAGGGCCCTGTTTTCGACGAGTTTTTTGATTGGTTTGACGGGCACTCCCATGCCGTAAAAGTTGGACGTAAACCGGAACCAGGTATTCAACCGAAACATCCGGTCATGCCGTTGCACCGCATCGATGACGGCCAGACCTTCGCCAATGGTTCGCGTCATGGGTTTTTCACACCAAATATCTTTTCCTGCCCTGGCTGCTTCTACCGCCATAATCCCGTGCCAGTGGGGTGGCGTGGCGATATGAACCACATCGATGTCTTTATTTTGAAGAAATTCCCGAAAATCCGAATAAGTTCTTACACCACTTCCTGCTGCTCGTTTTGCCTGATCGAGGTGATTGGTATCCACATCGCAGATCGCAATGGTTCGCCCTTCATAGTTGAGGTGTCCACGCCCCATCACTCCGGTACCGATGATTCCTTTGGTGAGCTGATCCGATGGAGCTACAAAATGCGGACCTCCCAATACATGACGCGGAACAATGGCCAGGGCGACTGCAGCGACGCTGGTGTTTTTGATAAAACTTCTTCGATTCTCTTTTTTCATCTTGTATGCTATTGAACGTAATAATTTAAAATGTTAAAAACGGAAAACTCCTGTCCGGATATTATCCGAATAGCCATTATTTTCCAGACCTGCAGGAAACCCGCTATGTTAAGGATGCTCAATATAAAATAATAATTCATCTGGAAATAATATAGTATTACATGGTAGGGGCATTTAATACAACTTTAAAAGTTATCAAGGCGATACAGCCCACATCTTATAAAGATCAGGCCATAATCAGGAGAGGATTTTTCTGCCTCCCTTTTTAATCTGAGGAGGTATCGCAATGCGGTTTCAATCCGGTCCGCGGAACGCACCGATACCACAATCGTATCCTGACTTACTTCGATGACGAAGGCGCGGGCCCCTGAAAGAACCGGGTCAACCACCAGGCGGATGACCGATTCTGGTAGATCACCAAAATCCGTATTGGAATGATCCACTATTTCCTGATACCGGATAATTTCACTTCCCAGGTCACCTTCAGCGATCAATACAGTTTGTTCGTTCCACAGAAAAAATCCGGGGTACAGGATGATCGAATCCGAAGCAACTTTATCCACTATCCCATCGGGCAATCGGTTAGAAAGGGCATGATTCCACAAAACCAGAACCGCGAATGTCAACATGAAAGGGATTCTAAGCATTTGATTACCGAATTTGACCGCAATAGTGGAACGTTTCTGATTGGTCGCTTCGTCTATGACGTCCGATTCTGGTCTCCATTTTTGACCTGGGAAGTATATCACTCTTCCTCTCAATCCCCAATTTACCAGAATAATAAACAATTTAAATCTATTTAATGCTCATCTTTGCGGTCTGATTCAATGCAATACTGAATTATGAGTGGTCTGAACCGTCGCATCATCTCTGTTTCGATACCCATTATCCTGGGAAATATGACCCAGATCATCCTGGGCATCATCGACAGTGCCATGGTAGGTTCTATCAATTCCACCCTCCTGGCAGGGTCTGCCCTGGTCAACAACATCCTGTCCGTTCCGTTTGTACTGGGGCTGGGTTTGTCCTACGCGATATCCCCATTGGTGGCCACTGCCAACGGAAATAATGAAAAATCCCGCAGCCTTCACATTGCCTTCAATGGCTTCCTGATGTGTACTTTATTTGCCATCATCATCGGCGTCGGCATCCATCTCGGTGCTGATATCGTATACCGTCTCCGTCAGGATATTGCGGTCGCTGAGGTTTCACGTAATTATCTGATCATCATGGGCTGGTCCACCGTACCCATGCTCATGTTTTTGGCCCTTAAGCAATTTACCGACGGCCTGGAATTTACGCGGACGGCGATGTACCTGTCTCTGGCATCGATTCCACTCAACGCCTTTATGAACTATATCTTTATTTTCGGAAAATTTGGATTCCCCCGGTATGAATTGGCCGGCGCAGGAATCGGAACCCTGGTGACCAGAATGATTATTTTTATTGCATTGCTTTGGATTATTCTAAAATCCCAAAAATACGCTCCATACCGGGAAAATATCTCAGATTCGTTCAAACTCAAAAAACGTACTCTCCAACGCCTGCTGAAAATAGGGATTCCATCCAGCCTGCAATATTCTATGGAATCCGGAGCATTTGCTGTGTCAGGAATTATCGTAGGCTGGTTTGGGGCTATTCAACTGGCTGCACATCAGATTGCGATCAGCATTGCCTTGTTGACCTTTATGGTATCGATGGGGCTGTCGGCGGCCGGGTCCATTCTGGTGGGCAATTACCTCGGGCGCAAAGACCTGTCTGGTGCCCGGGCCATAGGAAAAAGGACGATCGTGATGGGACTGATCTATGGAATATGTTGCGCCGTATTCTTCACCCTTACCAACACGACCCTGCCTTATATTTTCAATGATGAAAAAGCGGTGATCGAATACGCGGCCATCCTGCTTATATTTGCGGGTATTTTCCAGATTTCTGATGCCATCCAGGCCATCAGCGTGGGATTGTTGCGGGGATTGTACGACGTCCGGATACCTACGATTTTCGTATTTATCGCCTACTGGGTGATAGGTATTCCTTTGGGGTATTTCCTGGCTTTTCACCGATCCTGGGAAGCGCAGGGGATGTGGACTGGTCTGGTCATAGGACTTTCTGTGTCAGCGATTTTGATGACGACTCGATTTTTCAGGATATCCGGGAAAGCGTCGGTATTGACTCTTGTTGATTAGTACACCTGGAACTTACTACATATTATATTGTAAAACCTGGCTCGGTCATCCCATTTTCTCACGGTGCCGTCTGCCAACCCTGCTCATTGTCAACTGCTACGTTTTTTAATTGATTTTCACACCACTTGATTCATCCTGCTCTTATCTACCTTCACAGACAATAAAATGGTGCCTGCCAAAGAACATACCAACATCACGATCAGCATAGGTAGGCTCGACTGCCCTATGACCATACTGACGATGGCCGAGATCAGGGCACCTGTCAGCATTTGCAAAGCACCAATCAGCGCAGAGGCCGATCCCGCCAGTCGCTGGAATGGCGCCAGTGCCTGAGCGGTGGTATTGGGAGTGATAAGACCCAGGCAGAACAGGTAAAACCATATCCCGCCTATCGTCATATACCAAAACAGGGAGGGTATAAAATACCCGATGACCATGATGGCTGCAAAAATCGTTTGGATAAATATGGTACGACGGCTGACGAGGATGCTGGACCATTTATCCAGAAAAAAACGGTTGAACTGGGCACCAAGGATATAACCTCCTGCATTGATCCCAAATGTCCAGCCAAACTGTTGCTGGCTAAATCCGAGATGATCCATATACAAAAAAGACGCCCCGCTAATATACGCAAACAAGCCCGCGTAGGCCAGTGAACCAGCCAGGCTGAATTTGAGAAACCAGGGATTGCGAAAAATTTTGATATAATCACGGATCACGTCCGGGGGTTTCAGTGAAATCATCCGGTCAGGCTCCTTGGTTTCACGCAGGAAAAAACCCACCGAGAACGTGATCAGGACGGCATACACCGTCAAAAATAAAAAGATGGACCGCCAGCCGAAATGAGTGACCATAAATCCGCCCAAAGTAGGGGCCAATATCGGGGCTATACCCATGATCAACATCAGTATGGAAAATATCCTGGCAGTATCTTCGGGAGGAAACATATCCCGCACGATGGCTTTACTCGTGATCATGCCGATACATCCGCCGAACGCCATAAATACCCGGATACCAATAAAGGCCTCTATATCGGGGGTGAAAAAAATCGCCAGGGCGGAAAGAGCAAATACCATCAATCCAATAATGGTGGGTTTCTTCCTTCCATACCGGTCCGATAACGGACCAAACATCAATTGGCCCACACCGATTCCCAGAAAATAACTGGTCAACGTGTATCCCACCTTGTTTTTGTCCGTCCCCAATGACTGGGCAATGTCATTGAAGGCAGGAAGGTACATATCGATGCTCAGGGGCCCAATGGCGGCCATGGATCCCAGGATAAGAACCAATCCCAGTGTACTGTTTCGTTTATTTTCCAAAGCCGTAGTTTTTGCAGATCCATTCTCCCCTTCACCCGTTTCTTTCTTCGGAGAGGCGTATATCGACAAATCGCCCCCCTTTTATTGATATCACGGCATCTGTGTCAAATTCTGATTTCTTGCCATTTCTTTCCGGCAACCGGGTCATTTTTCCCACAAGGATTCCAGGGTATTTGGGCTGCCCGGAACGGTCCAGGTCGAACCATCGATGTACCTTAAATTTTGGTTGAGATCCAGCAATTGTTTCATATCCGACTCGCTAAGGGAAACTTTGGTTGATTCCAGATTTTGCCTGATCCTTTCTTTGTTGGCCGATTTGGGGATTGCAGCTACGCCTCTGTGGTTGAGAAAGGCAATCAGCACCTGGGCTGGTGTCACGTCGTGTGCTTTTGCGATAGCCACTACTACTTCATTCTCCAACAACACGGGCCGGTTGCCCCGGATTCTTTCCGGACGATCGTTGCTCCCCAGAGGGGAATAAGCGGTGAGGCCTATGCCGGCCGACCGGGCATAATCTACCAATTCGGTCTGCGTCAAATAGGGATGCATTTCCACCTGGATCATTTCCGGTTGGAACCCGGATTCAGTAGTCAGGTGTTTGATTTTTGGTACGTTAAAATTGGAAACACCGATGTGCCGCGCCAGGCCCTGCCCATGGAGGTCAATCATAGCTTCCCACGTCTCTATTAAAGGCACCTCTTCCAGAGATACAAATTCACTGGCAGATTTGGGGAATCCCACACCATGCTTTATAGCCACCGGCCAATGGATTAGATACAAATCCAAATACTCCAATTGTAAATCTGCTAATGCTCCCTGTATGGCAGGTAAAACGTGTTCGCGCCGGTGTGAATCATTCCACAATTTGGAGGTAATCCACAGTTCTTCACGACGAATCTCTCCGGCAGATATCATATCGGCTATGGCCTGCCCTATTTCTTTCTCATTCCCATAGTTGAAGGCACAGTCGATATGTCGATACCCCACCCGGATGGCTTCCTGAACAGCACGGTACACTTCTCCCTCTCTCGATTTCCACGTTCCCAATCCCAGAATGGGCATTTCATCTCCGTTCTTAAATTTGATGGATTGCATGTGATTAGATCTTTTTATTTGAACAAGGTATCTATTTACAACTGAAATTGTGAACGATAGTTTAGCCATCCTGTTTATATTTTATCGAAAAAAAAGAAACGTTTTAAATTTTTCTAAACGCGTATGACTCGACAAAAGACCTGTGCAAATTCGCAATCCGATGTTCGGAAGGATAAAACTTAGCGGGGATT
>CALEIL010000399.1 GCA_937876435.1 uncultured Bacteroidota bacterium | reverse complement strand
TTCCACGGATGAAGGTAGATTCCACGGATGAAGGTAGATTCCACGGATGAAGGTAGATTCCACGGATGAAGGTACATTCTACGGATGAAGGTACATTCCACGGATATTGAGATGGAAGAGAGCCGTAGGCTCGGTCTATATTGTAGCCCCGGATTTTAATCCGGGGAGATATGGAATCAAATTTCATTGAGATCCGTAGGATCGATTGATACCCCGGATTTTAATCCGGGGAGGTCGATTGATATACCTGGTAAAGAGATGAAAAATTCTCAAATAACCACAAACTAATAACATCTGAAAAACCGCATATATTCCTGTGAAAAATTATTTTACTACCTTCGATGGAAGAAATCACATTGGATATTAAATAAACAAAATCCAACTCGTCATGAATCAAAAGACACTGTACATCCTGGATGGCCATGCCATGATCTTTCGGGCCCACTACGCTTTTATCGCCAGACCACTATTCAATTCCAAAGGCATCAACACCTCTGCCATCACCGGATTTACCCGGTCGCTGTGGGACATCATCGTAAACCACCAACCCAGCCATCTGGCGGTGTCCTTTGACAAGAGCAACATCACCTTTCGCAATGAAATGTACCCACAGTATAAAGCCCAAAGAGATGCTACACCGGAAGATATCCGTATCGCGATCCCGTATATCAAAGAGATAGTCAAGGCATTTAACATCCCCATATTTGAAATAGACAATTACGAAGCGGATGATGTGATCGGAACTTTGGCCAAACAAGCAGAAAAACAGGGTTTTAAGGTATTTATGGTCACGCCGGATAAGGATTTCGGACAGCTGGTCACGGAAAATATCAAAATTTACAAACCTGCTCGACAGGGCAATGGGATTGAAATTTTGGGCATTCCCGAAGTGCTGGCACGATGGGATATCGACAACGTGGACCAGGTTCAGGATATGATTGGACTGCAAGGCGACAGCATTGACAATATTCCCGGTATTCCCGGTATTGGTCCCAAAACGGCTGCCAAACTTCTTAAAACGTATCACAGCATTGAAAATCTTTTGGTAAATACCCAGGACCTCAAAGGAAAATTGCGGGAAAATCTGGAAACCTACGCAGATCAGGGATTATTATCCAAACGTTTGGCCATCATCAATACAGAAGTTCCCATCACGTTTGATCCGGATGAAACCGAGATGAATCAGGCGAATAAAAAACGATTGACCGAATTGTTCGCTGAATTGGAATTCAGGACACTCGCCCAAAGCATATTGGGAAATCAATCTCAGGCTGGAGTCCAGCAAGCGTTATTCCCTGTGGAAAACTCCTCCTCTTCTCAAGCTGTCATTGATAAGATAGCACCCAATCAATTTAAAAATACCGATCAGCAATACCTCCTGGTCGAAGATGCCGCTGCCAGAGCCTCTCTGATTGAAGAACTAAAGAGCTCCCCGGCGTTTTGCTTTGATACCGAGACCACCTCCATACAAGCCGTGGAAGCGGAATTGGTGGGAATGAGTTTCTCCACGGAGAATGGGAAAGCTTATTTTATACTCCTGCCCAAAGGCAGACAGGAAACATTGACCATATTGGAGGAATTCCGAGATGTATTTGAAGATCCGGGTATCATCAAAATTGCTCAGAATATCAAATACGACGTGATCGTATTGAAGAATTATGGCATCCGGGTGAACGGAATTTACCACGATACTATGCTTTTCCACTATCTCCTCAATCCCGAACTCCGCCACAACATGGATTATATGGCGGAGACCTATCTATCCTATAAAACCATTTCGTACGACGAACTGACCGAAAAGAAAGGACAGCACCAGAAAAAACTCCGGGATGTGAATGTGGAGAAACTCAAGAATTATGCCGCCGAAGATGCAGACATTACTCTGAGACTACATGAATATCTCTATGAAAAACTAAAGAAGGAAAAACTGGATCCACTGTATTTTGACGTGGAAGAGCCGGTCATTAAGGTGCTGGCAGAAATGGAATTCACCGGGATCCGCTTGAATTCAGACTTCCTGATCCAATACGGAAAGGAATTGACGGAGCAAATCCTGGAACTCCAATCGACGATCCATACGATGGCTGGAGCCGTGTTTAATATTGACAGCCCCAAACAGGTGGGCGAGATCCTGTTTGACGTCATGAAAATTCCATACCGTTGGGGAAAAACCAAAACCGGTCAATACTCCACCAACGAGGTCAAACTGGGTGAACTGGAAAAAGACCACGAAATCGTATCAATGATACTGGAATACCGGGGTTTGATGAAACTCAAATCCACCTACGTAGACGCCCTCCCCAGGATGGTGAATCCCCGGACAGGCCGTATTCACAGTAGTTTCAACCAGGCTTTGGCAGCCACCGGAAGGCTGAGTTCCAATAACCCTAACCTCCAGAATATCCCCATCAAAACCGAAGCCGGTCGGAAAGTCCGGGAAGCTTTTATCCCGGCGGATGAAAACCACGTTCTGCTCGGAGCCGATTACTCGCAGATCGAACTGCGGTTGATCGCGCACATGAGTGGAGATGAAGCCATGCTGGAAGCCTTCAACAATGACCAGGATATTCACCGGGCTACGGCTGCCCGGGTTTTTGATATGCCGTACGATGCAGTCACTTCCGACCAGCGTCGTCAGGCGAAAACGGTGAATTTTAGTATCATTTATGGCGCAGGTGCCACCAATTTATCTCAACAACTGGACATACCCCGAAAAGAAGCCTCCGAATTGATCTCAGCTTATTTCAATCAGTATAAGGGCTTGAAAAAGTATATGGATGAGACCGTCGAGTTCGCCCGGAAAAATGGTTACGTAGAGACTTTGCTCGGTCGAAAGCGGGGTTTACGGGATATCAACTCCCGCAACAGACTAGCCCAGGCCGGGGCAGAACGGATTGCGATCAACACACCCATCCAGGGCAGCGCGGCCGATATGATCAAACTGGCCATGATCCATATCCACCATAAACTGCAAGAGAAAAACCTGCAATCAAAACTCATCCTCCAGGTCCACGATGAACTGATGTTTGACGTACCAAAAGAGGAAGTGGAAGAAATGAAAATTCTGGTACAAGAGGAAATGGTCAACGCTCTTCCAGGACTCAAAGTCCCCATCCTGGTCGAAGTAGGAACCGGAAATACATGGTTGGAGGCGCATTAATTTTTCGGATTTGCAAGCCGTCGTACGGCATGCGGGGAGAGGATTGTAAAGCCGAATGTAAAGAATTCAGATTTTTGATTTATGATTGGGATTGAACGCAGATAACACATACCGAATCGGGGCCCGGCATGACTTGGTTGATGGTCGCAGATTGTCGATAGTGGATTTGGGGTCTCGCAAAGAGGTCTCTCGAAGCCCGAAGCTGGATACCCAGGGGACTCTCGCCTGGGGAGGAGGAAGCTCCTGCTTCCTTCCAATTCAAATCCTGAAGCTGGAGCTTCGGAATCCCCAGGGGAGGCTCTTAAATAACGACCCAAAAAAGACCAGAAAAAATATTTTCGACAAATAATTTTTATCTTGTGTAATATGTACCATTCACGTATTGTCACAATCATACTATGGATCTTCGCCGGAGCGTATGTCGGCGATGCCTCCGCACAAGCCTCAGCAGGAGATATTAAGGTCTCGGATCAAACGGAAACCCCTACTAAAGGAATCTTTGTGAGTGACCACTCGGTGGTATTTTGCAGTACTGGTAATCCAGTTCATTTTACTATTGAACACAATCAGAATTTTAAGTTAAACTGCGATCCGGATCCGGCTACCCCAGCCGGTATCCGGTATCTTTTATTGAAAAAAAAATACTAGCAAAACATATCCGGGACCTGAATAGTCTCCTAAGTCTGCCCCTTCACCGAAAAAATGGCGAAGTCGTCGTACTGGGCAGCGGAGTCGTCGAAGATATGGTCCTACGGGAAGATCAGTTGTCTGCGCTTGGACTGGAACGCCCGTTTGAAGTATGGATCGTACCGTTTATCTCGCACAACATTCACAGTGACACTTTCGAAGGTCATTTTGAAGGCGGGGACCAGTGTCTGGACTTTAACCTGCAAACAGCCATTTCACTTACGGCATTAAATAAGATTATATTACTTTTCAGGCCTACCAGGCAAGATGCTGAAGGAAATTTAGAAATCCTGTATAATGAGGTCTGGGGCACCGGTGGCCTTCCGGAATTGTATCCACAGAAAAGTTATCATGTCAACATGATTGATTCAGAGTCAGGTGATACCATGTCCATTATCCGGACAGGAGATGGAAAAGAACGGTTCAAGCCCTTCACTAAAACCGGATCATTCTATTTGTGGATCAACGATTCGTTGGGTTGTGAATCAGGAGGATTTGGTGGTTATAAATTCGTACAGCCTACTGTCGAGATATACAGCCGCGATGATTATGCGCACCAGGGCGATATCCGGTGTTTGCCCGTATTTGCAGATAATTTTTTTGATATGAAGGATTTCAGGATCCGCACGGACTGGGACCCGGCAGATCTCAGTATGACCGGCATAACCGGCATTCATCCCCTTCTGACATCCGGGACAATTGATATAGACAGCACCATGGCCCGGGAAGGAAGCCTGACATTTTCCTGGTCGGATGAAATAAACAATTTCAAATTGGTCCCCGGAACAAAACTATTCGAAATATGCTACCGCGTGCTTGGAGGACCGGGTACCAGAACCGAAGTAACATTCCATGAATCGGATCCCTATTTTGATACGGGAAATTTTCTCTCCGAATGGAATGATAGTGCAGGCACCATTACGGTAGGACCGGAAACCTGGAACGCTGTCCGGGATTATACCTATTGTTATACCGGCCGGGATTCAGTGGATGTTACATTTCATACTCTCGGTAGCTTTCCACCTTTTACGATGGAGATTCCGGAAGCCGGCATTGTCCAATCCGGAGTCGAAAGCAACGAGGTATATTTCAAAGAATTTCCCATCGGTGAATTTAGTTATCGATTGACGGACTCCCGGGGAAATACGCATTTTGTCCGTAATGCCATCCATATTCCGCCCGGTTCTCCGGTAGAGCTATCCCTGCAAGAAGCCATCTCTCCGGAATGTGGAGCACAAGACGGGCTGATCAAACTGGAGACTATAACGCACGACTATCAGTATATTCATATGGCAGGACCCGGAAAGGATGAGAATTATCCGCAAAAAAACCTATTCGAAGACCTTACTTCCGGTACCTATACATTCACTACCTTTGATGTCAATGATTGTCCGAGTGTGCCGTTGACCGTTAATCTCTCCGGCGGATCGGCGGTGGATATATCGATAGATATTCAGGATGAGTCGTGCGACGAAACTCTGTCAACCGTCGTACTGAACGTTCACAACGAATACAATGAGACCGTCAATACCACTATTTTACTCGATCAGGATAAGATCATTGCTTCGGGAACACCGGTAGAAATCTCCCCCGGCACGCATATGGTGGAAGTGCAGGATCCCGAATATTGTGATGTGGTGAAGGAAATCACTGTCCCGGAGTTTTCTGCCCCCAATTCAGTGAGATTAAAGGTTGTAAATCCGGAAGTAAAAGAGGGTGAGCCTTTTAAGGTCGCAGCGGAGTATGACCGGCCCGGCAATATAGCTTCCCACCAATGGCAACCTACCATGCAACTCCAACAAGGTGGAGCAGATGAAGCCACATTTGTGCTGAATGCTTCCGCCTGGATAGGGATATCCGCATTGGACAACCGGGGCTGCACCTATTCGGACAGTATTTTTATCAATATCACTAAAGATGTTCAACCGGAAGAGTCGCTGTCTCTGTTTTTACCCAATGCCATTTCACCCAACGGAGATGGTCAAAATGATCAACTCCGAATTTATTCTCAGGATCCAAATCTCACAGTGGAGGATATTCATATCTATGACCGGTATGGGAATATTCTATTCCAGTCCACCGGGCCTTTCACCGACCACATACTCTGGGATGGCCGGGCGAATGAAAACTCCATACCGCCAGGAGTCTATGTAGTCCAATTGCGCATTCGAAAGTCCGACCAATCGCTGATTCAGATCACAGAAACCGTGACGGTATTGCGATGAACTTTTGGGCTTTATAACCAAGCGTCCTTCCCTACTCTAGTCAGAATGAATTTAGGTGTATGTAGCATTACAGGCTTCGAGAAAATCAATATTCGTCACTTCAGCCCAACTCTCCATGGCATTTAATACGGCATTGTACTCTGCTGTACCTGAGACATCTGCCGTCCCATTCACAAAATAATACGTCAAAAATCGACAATTCCATTCCCGACCATCAATTACATAGCGCAATTGAATTTTATTCGTATCTCCGGCGTGTAATCCTCCTTTACAGTAAAAAGTATTGATCTGTGATTGAGCATTGACATAGACCAATAACAATACAAACAACAAAGCTACTCTAAAAGTATTTACCTTATTCATATTGTCTTATTTTTTTCAGTTCAAAGAAATAATATTCAATCGTAGGCCAGTTAAGATTTAAAGTACCACAGGCATCATATAAATCCCCGGATACAATAACTGCAGGTACTTCATCCAGATTCAGATCTACTTGCGATGGGTCTAACTTATTACATAAAAATAATTTAATATATCCATCTGACTGCCAACCAATATTAATGATACTATCATTAACTACAAGACCATATACATCCTTAGCTTTCAATCTTAGAATTCTGTCATTCGAACATTTGGGTAAGCTGCAGTCGTTTTCACTTTTCAGATCCACTACTTTGATGCCCTCCGGATACTCAAATCCATCCAGACTGACTTGTTTTTTATCACAGGAAAATGCAAGGAATACAGAAAAAATAAGAAGGGTGGTGACTTTCATAAATCAGATGCTTTATTCTGTGATTGACACAAGTTAATATAATTATTTTATCCTACATAATATTATAAATTTTTCTGAAAGACAGAAAAATCCGTCACATCAGCCAACATTTACCTGGGAAGTCAGAGTTTAACTACTGAAAAAGATAGGCTTGCCTAACAGAACTGGTAGTCCCCAAACTCCCTCCTTGCAATTGGGAGGTAAACTCTGACAAAAAAAGATTCCGGGTCAAGCCCGGAAGGGGCTGTGTGATGCCCAGGGTTGACCTAAATAATTACCAGTAGGATGAAAAAATGCTACTTGGACACACCTGCCTGCAGCAGGACACCAATTCCCTTTATTTTTCTACATCATAGCCTTTTGCTTATTTCAAACCTGCCATAATAAGGTAAAATGGATTCGGATTCGAAAATTATACTAAAGTCCTGGTATTCGTGTTAACCAGACATTCTTGTCACCGGAACTTGCAGGTAAGTTGGTTCAATGATCATTTGCTTTTGTGCATCTCCTATGCGAACAAGGTCTGAAGGGGGAGGTCAAAACGATCAGAGTAATAAGTTTGGTATTCTGTTAAAAAATACATTTGGCACTCGTTTAAACCGTTGACACTCAAAGGATTTTTTACATAAATCGGGATTTCAAATTCACATTTCATGAAATAGTTTACTATTCAAGGCATTACATACCCTTTATATTTAAGCCTTTAAAACTATGGATAATCCCAAAATGAAAGCAAATATTGTTACAATTAATATGTGGATATGATAAAAAGAAACCTAAAATCCGGTGTGATCGGTATTCTATTGTTCCTGGTCTGTAGTCAAACTACCTTTGCGGCTGAAACCACAGAGATAGACACAGGAGTGACAGCCTGGATGCTGGTATCTACCGCATTGGTTTTGCTGATGGTACCCGGTCTGGCCATGTTTTATGGAGGTTTGGTCCGAACCAAAAATGTCCTGGGCACCATGATGCACTGTTTTGCTGCGATGGCGATCATGACCATGCTTTGGGTGGTCTGTGGATACGCGATGTGTTTCGGCCCCAATGTGCTGGGTGGTTGGTTTGGCTGGAGCGGTGATTTGGTATTTTTAAAGGGGCTTGACAATTCCATCCTGGACGCCGGAGTACCCGAGTACGTGTTTAGCATGTTTCAGGCCAAATTTGCCATCATTACGCCGGCACTGATCGCAGGTGCGTTTGCCGAGCGGGTCAAATTCAAATCCTATTGCATTTTCATTACGGTCTGGGGATTGTTGGTCTATAATCCACTGTGCCACTGGGTGTGGGCCAGTGATGGGTTTCTATTCAATATGGGAGCCAACGGGGCGATTGACTTTGCCGGAGGTACGGTAGTACATATATCCGCCGGGGTAAGTGGTTTAGCTGCTGCTATATACCTCGGTGCCAGAAGAGGCTACCCTTTGACCAATATGCCACCCAGCAATTTGGTTATGACGATGATCGGTGGAGGGCTTCTCTGGGTAGGTTGGTTTGGTTTCAATGCGGGTAGTTCCATAGGTAGCGGTCTGTTGACAGCACAAGCCCTCACTGCAACGCAGGTTGCGGCGGCATCCGGTGCGTTAACCTGGATGATCGTGGAAGTCCTTCACAATGGCAAAGCTACAGCTCTGGGTTTTGTATCCGGTATTCTGGCCGGTCTGGTTGCTGTCACACCGGCTGCCGGAGTAGTGCAACCACTGGGAGCAACTGCGCTTGGATTCTTCGCCTCCATACTTTGCTATCTGGCGATTATTCTCAAAAACAGGCTGGGGTACGACGATAGTTTGGATGCCTTTGGGATTCATGGAGTCGGAGGGATCGTAGGAGCTCTACTGCTGACGTTTTTTATCAGGGAAAGTTGGATGGAATCGGCAGCCCAGGCAGCCGGAGGTTCCTGGACCATATGGCAGCAATTTGGGGTCCAATTGGCTGCGGTCGCCATTGCGATCGTGTACGCCGTGGTGTGTACGCTGATCCTTTTAGTTGTAATCGATAAAGTATTCGGATTCCGGTCTACCGTGGACGAAGAAATGGAGGGCCTCGACAGCTCTTACCACAGTGAACATGGATATGGTATGGTTAACCCGAATTAATCCAAAAATATGAAACTAATAATTGCCATAATCAGGGAAACTCAATTGGAAAAGGTCAGACAGGCATTACTGGAAGCTGAAATTGGACGAATTACGGTCAGCCGTGTAGCGGGCCATGGAAAATTGGTGGACCCCGAAATCTATCGCGGGAAAAAAATCGTTCCCGGTTTGGTCCCAAAAATGAAACTCGAAATAGCTGTAAACGATGAATACGTTGACATTACGGTGGATACGATCATAAAAACCGTAAAAGCTTCCTCTCCCAATGGCTCAACCGGAAATAAGGGAGATGGTAAAATTTTCATCCTACCCATAGAGGAATGTATCCGGATCAGTACCGAAGAAAGGGGAAGCGAAGGGATATAGGCATCCATTTCGATCTTGGCAGTGATGGAAGTGGGAAGCGGGAGTAGGGAGAAGGGAATGGTCCGTTATTGGCGATTGGTGATTCAGACCACTGCTCTGGCTCTAATTCTCGATCTACTCTATGGTCAGGAATTAAGGATTGGAATACAAATAAGTATTGGATATGATCCCACAAAATCGCTGAAGATCAGCCAAACTACAAACGGCCGAAGGCCAATCAAACGCCCGAAGGGCATCAAACTTCAAACGGGCGCAGCCAAATCAAACTAGCAGCCCCGCTAGCTATATCATTATCGGATTACCATTACCGTCCCCGATTCGGTTCTCAATTGGCCATTGGTGTCCTCATAGTCCACAGATAGCAAATACCATCCCGGGGCAAGATCCTGCCAGACCAAAGCGGGAATTAGCAACGAAATCACATCCGACATGGCGGTTGTCTGATAGAGTACATTACCCCATTTATCCATCAGTCGGGCAGACCGGATCACCCCGCACCCGGAGGTATATATCCGGAGATCTTCATTAATCCCGTCGCCATTGGGAGATACCGCATTGGGAATGGATACTTCACAGTCCTTACACACATTTGCCTGCAGAATGGAAAACATTCCTGTATATGTACACGAAGGGTTCCGTACCTCAAAAATATAATCTCCCGTCTTCGTCACCTCTCTGGAAAGGCCCGGATGGCCATCGGACCACGAAAATTGTAAACCGGCGCTGTCAGCAGGCAGACTCAAATCGAGGGCATCACCCGGACACCAGGTCATTTCCCGACTGAATTGCATCCCCAGGTCATCAGCCAGTTCCACCCAAATTTCCTTTTCGGCTAAACATCTATTGTAGTAACCGGTCATTACGTGAAGGCCAGGTTCCAGTAATATTTCATCGTCCGGTGCATAGCGATCCGTACCATCGATGATCAGGGAATCCATGCCCGATCTGATCCGGAAGCTTTCATCCGGCGTACACAGATATACCGTATCATTCACCCAGGGTGGAAATGAAATGGATCCCAATACTACCTGCACTTCTATGTCCGTACGCACCGAACATGATCCTGAGGTGACCAGGACCCAGGCAGAACTCTGCATTCCTTCGAGATCAATGATGGTGCTATCCCCGGTATCGTCATTCCACCATTCCACCCGGTCGTACGCGCCGGGCGGAACCCCTATCTTTTGACTACCCCCACGGCATAGTCGTATCCTCGGGATAACCACCGGATCCAGGTTCCCATATTCAAACAATACCTCCGCCGTATCGGCGCAGGTATTATCCCCGGTTATGAACTGATAAACGCCCGGTTGATCCACAGCCGGATCAAACTCCAGGCCACCTTCAGAGAAAGCCGGTTCGGTGTACCCATCCATTCCCGGGAATATATCAGACAACAGGATGGGGCTTTCCCCTTCACAATAACTTATAAGCGTATCTTTTAAATTTATTGAACTACGGCCTTCCACGGTGATCACAGCCGTATCCGGGCAACCGTATTTATCTACGATGAACAAGTAGGTGCTGTCCGGATCTACACCGGGTATAAACAGACTTTGACCTCCCGAAGGCCTGGGCACGAAATTACCATCGCTCGCATTGACTCCTTCGCTCAGGTATCGGGACAGATTGATGGCCTCCGTGGAATTGCAATAGTATGCCGTGCTGTCCTGTCCGGCCAACTCTCCCGTACCGATCAACTGAAGCACGGTCCAGGAAGAGGTCGATTCTCCATCGATCCATGCCGTCGTGACCACGATACGTTCATGACTTTCCGCTTCAGGCCAGTCCGCTTCATAGCGGATGCTCTTTAAAAAATCTTCAACCCGATGGGTATCCGAGCCATACGGATTGTGCCAGATCCACTTTCCCGGGCCGGACGGTTCAAGTTGCCCTACCTCGGAAATCAATTCCTCTCGATCCAAAGCGGGATCTGTAAAGTATTTCATCTCAAACACGATGGAATCAATATTTCCACCGCACAACCGGAATTCGATGTCCTCATCGGACAACCGGCCGACCGGATCACAATTGGTCAGGGTATCATAATAGCCTCCGGTCCTGTGAAACGAGGAATTATCGCCATCCAGATCGAGCAACAATCCATTTCGTCTGAAATCATCTACGGCGGCCAGCCCTCTGGTGCGTAGTGGTGATCCATCCGGGGTATAGCATAAACGATCAATCGTCCGGGTCGATTCATCAAATAACAAGTAATGATCAAGCAATTCCTGCTCTGGACCAACGCTGAAAGCCTGGCTGACGAATAATGTACCGCCACAGGAGGAATGTGTTTTCGTAACAGAGTAATATGCGAATTCGCTTCCCGTAAAATTCCAAAAAGTATCGCGATCCGCCAGATTCTCAAGCGTAGAAGTAGAAAAGACCTGCCGGTTCAAATTTAAGTCCAATAACCGATCATTCAAAAACCCAAATGGATTAACTATAAATGGGTCGGTCAGGTAATGTGCTTCAAAACGATTCCTGCGCCAGTCATAAATGTGTCCATGCACACCCCCCACTACAAAATCACCTTTTTCGTTGATAGCCATACTCAGGTATTGAGCCTGAGGATTTTCAGTCCAGGATTGTAACACTTCGGGCTCCCAGGTTACGGGATCCAGCACCACAATATCCTTAGAGGTGGCAATATACAATTTACCGTTAGGATGAAAAGCCAGATCAGACAATGTATTATTTTCCGCTCCTTCCAGTGTCCCGATTGGTATTTCCTGAAACTGACAGGTACTCAGATCCAGGATTACTATCTTTTCATGATCACCTATATATACTTCCTGAGCAATAGCCGTATGGCCAGCCATCCAAACCATTATCCCCATCCATATCGGATGGAAATATTTCCTGAAAATCATCAATGTAAAAATGTATCTAAAAGCACACCATCCAGGACCAGACGATCTGCCAGGACCCATTCCGATAAGTGAACTCAATTTTTAATTATTTTTTGGGAAAATAGGATTCCATTTTCATCGCTTCCCTTCAAAATGTATATCCCGGTATTCAAGTTTCCAATCGGAAATCTATACAAACTTCGACCAGGTTCTATGGAAATTGATTCCTCGTAGTATTTTCTACCTAACGCATCGAAAAGATCTACGGAAACATTTCGAGTGAATCCTGAATTGATCCGGATATTTAAATCGTTAACAACAGGATTAGGGAACACATTTACTGTAATTTCTTGAGGCACAGGCACTGAAGAAACCTCAAAAGCGAAATCATATACCTCATCCAATTTATCATTCCATCCTGTTAATGAAGATGATTGAATTACATCAACAAACTCAGTTTGAGCTTTGTCATTCGGTATTCGCATGAGTAAATCGATATAATATTGTGAACCTAAATCACTACTTCTCGAGTTATCATTGACTATATGTGTATATGAAATATTCATAGCATCTTTATCAAGACGAAAATCCTTTTCGGAGAATCCTTTCAGATTTGTTTTTAAATCCATAATCTCGAAAGTATTGTCGGATAAGTCTTCTACCAACCATTCCAAACCTATTAAATTCGTTTTAGGAGGAATTTTTAAGCGTACATTGACAAATTTATTGTGCAAATATTCCATATTCATTCTAAAATGGTCAGGTTTTTTCAAATAGCTTGGTACACATGAGTTCGGGCAATAGTTACAGTTGGAAGCATTAACATCTCCTCTTTTAATTATACGATATGAGAATAAATTGTCCTCTGACATTGCAGGATCTCCATAATAGGTAAACTGATCAAAACCACCTTCATAATTATAAAGTGCAATATTTTGAGATGCGCTTTCGAAGTTGCCTTTATTGATATTTTGAATAGCAAAAAAATGACCGCCTCCAGGATATGGCAATGAGGGATTCAGAATAACTGCCTGCCAGGCATTTACATCTACAGCATCCAACACACCATTTCTATTGGCATCAGCAGCGATAAAATTATAATTATCAAATGGGTTAGTTGCATTTATGTGTGATTGCATCAGAATTAAATCAAAGGTGGATAGGCCATCTCTGGCCTGGGGAGAAGGTATCCATAAAACTGACCAATAATCACTAAAATCATTGTTTCTATAAGTTAGATCTATATTAGCAATGCCATCATTGCAACTGGGAAAGTCACTATCTATATCAGAGGTAGTTAAATTTTCAATTTCAACTTGAATTTCCTTCACTCCATTACTTCCATAAAAATTTTCTCCCTGATAAACTAACCTTGGAGAAATTTGAGTAGGTAGTATTTGTGCAAAATAAACACTAGGTGATAAAATTAGGAGGACAAAATACATTTTCCAGCTAACCAAATATCCTTTCAGCTGACACTTCAACTGAGTGATACATAAAGCAGTAGAGATAAAATACAAATTTTTCAAACTGTGTAAATCATGATTTTTCATGTTAAAAGTTTTTATATATTAAATAATAATATAGACTCTTCTATATTTCATGTTTTATCTCTTTGCTACTTCCAATATTTTTTGTTGCGTTCAATATATATAAAATTTCTAATATTTCCCATTAATGTGTTGATTGTTTTTGTCATTTTAACATTTCTGAAATTCCAAAACTAACCCAATTGAATGGCTAACATCGTCCTCACCCATTGAGGAGATCCATAGATGGGAGGCCTGAGAACCTGGCTTAGATTACCTTGGGGAGTCAGGGGCAGAGAGTGTGGATCTCCCACTGATTCCGCAAAACTCACTGAATAAAAATTCGTGATTGGTGATTCGTTGCATGGTGATAGGAGGAGCAAGCGACAACACCGGCCGGTACGCCCGTATGGGAGGTGTTGAATTTGAATAAGCCCGAATAAGCCGCCAGCCGCTATTCGGGGGAGAAGCAGCATACATCTGAACGCCGGAGGTGTTCAACTCTTGTGAAATGGCCCATTAAAACTTTTTTTCGGCCGGAAGCAGGAGCTTCCGACATCCCAGGAGACGGTGGCTTGTAGTTCTCAAAGCAGCTTTCCACAAACTTTTGGATCAAACAGGAAGACAAATTACAAATTACGAAAGGCCTGGCGGAAGAAGCTTTCACCAGAGCCGGAGCGCAGGGGGAGCGGCTTACGCCTTTAGATCAATGACGAGTGACGAATGTCGAATTTGATACTGTCTCCCCACCAAACGCCCGCAGGGCATCAAACTACAAACGGCCGAAGGCCATCAAACCGGCGAAGCCCACCAAACGCCCGAAGGGCATCAAACGGGCGCAGCCCAAGCCCCTCACCTTCCACTATTGATCACTGCCTCGAGGTGTTCCATCAATTCCGTTTCGCTGTCAAAATATACTTCCCGGGCCTTGCTCCCTTCACTGGGCCCCACTACCCCAAAATACTCCAATTGATCCATGATTCGCCCGGCCCGATTGTAACCGAGTTTCAATTTTCGCTGGAGCATTGAGGTGCTGCCGCTGTTATTGATCACTACCAACCGGCCAGCATCGGTGAACAACTCATCCAACTCGGACACCTTGATCTCGCCTAAGGCATCTCCGTCATCCTCATTGGGATCACTATACTCAGGCAACAGATATGGTTCGCTAAATCCCCGTTGTTCGGAGATATAATCGATCACACGCTCCACTTCTGGTGTATCGATAAAGGCACACTGCAACCGAATGACATCGCTACCCACCGACAACAGCATGTCCCCTCTACCGATCAACTGGTCGGCACCACCTGCATCCAATATCGTTCTGGAGTCCACCTTGGAGGTCACCTTAAAAGCAATCCGGGCCGGGAAATTGGCTTTAATCACACCGGTAATGATGTTGACCGAGGGACGCTGTGTCGCAATGATCAGGTGGATCCCCACGGCCCGGGCCAGCTGGGCCAACCGCGCGATGGGAAGTTCGACCTCTTTACCTGCTGTCATGATCAGATCCGCAAACTCATCGATGACCAGGACAATAAATGGCAGGTATTTGTGTCCATTGAGCGGGTTGAGTTTGCGATCGATAAATTTCTTATTGTACTCCTTGATGTTGCGGGCATGCGCTTTCTTGAGCAAATTGTACCGTTCATCCATTTCCATGCACAGGCTGTTGAGGGTATGTACTACCTTCTTGGTATCCGTGATGATCGGCTCTTCCTGATCGGGCATAAAGGCCAGAAAATGCTTCTCCAATTTGGAGTACGGGAACAACTCCACCTTTTTGGGATCGATCAGAATCAGTTTGACCTGGCTGGGATGCTTTCGATACAGCAGGGACATAATCAAGGTATTGATCCCTACCGACTTCCCTTGTCCCGTAGCTCCGGCGATCAGCAAATGCGGCATTTTGGCCAGATCCGCAACGAACACTTCGTTGCTAATGGTT
>CALEIL010000398.1 GCA_937876435.1 uncultured Bacteroidota bacterium | reverse complement strand
CAAAAGGTGGGAGGGAATTGAAGGATTGAGAAATCCTCATAAATACTGGGGATATGCCGGGCAACCATGCCTGGGTTTGCAAAAATTGAATAGGCAATGGAATGAATATAAAAGGCATAGAACCTTGTTCTCAAATCCTACGGAGCTGAAGTTTCTGAATCGGATTACTTTACAGCCAGGACATCATTGATCGATATTTCCCGAAGCTGGAACTTCGGACTTCCCAGGGGACGCCCAGCTCTGAAGAAAAGATTGCGGATTGGATCCGGAACCGGGTTCATCCCGGAAGAGCGGTGTTAATCCAAGGGCAGACCTAAATATCCACCTAATTATGGTGAAAGTATAAAGCCTATTTAACCTTTGAAGTCCCTTTATTTGTCTACATCGTCAAGTTTTGTTTAATTTAGACCTGCCACATGGTCCGTATGAGGAGAACAAGGATGAACTGATTAATGAAATAAACAATGGCCATACATGAAAAAACAAATCCGGAATCTGTTCTTTTGGGCCTTAATATTCGCAGGGTGTCAATCCCCGAAGGATGATACTTTCATAGCTGCTGGTAAACCCAATATCCTTTTCATATTTGCCGATGATATGACCTATGAAGCCATTGGTGCTCTGGGCAATAATGTTATACGGACGCCCAATCTGGATCGGTTAGTTCAGGATGGAACCACCTTTACCCACGCCTATAATATGGGGGGATGGAACGGAGCGATATGTGTGGCCTCGCGGTCTATGCTGATTTCCGGAAGGTATTTGTGGCGGGCACAGAAGATGGCTGGAAAATGGCAGAATATTGATTCGATGGCCCTGGACCAGACCTGGGGTAAATTGATGGAAAAAGCAGGATACGATACCTATATGACGGGAAAATGGCACGTCAGTGCTCCTGCGGATTATGTTTTTCAAACCGTAAAACACGTTCGTCCCGGTATGCCTGGCGACGCCTGGGGGAAAGACGGTGGAGGCCGGAAAGTAGCCGAAGCGATACGCAATAGAGGGGATGTGGCTGCTGCCATGCCCGTCGGGTACAATCGTCCTGTCTCGCGTGATGACAACACCTGGACTCCTACCGATACAAGTTTTGGAGGATTTTGGGAAGGAGGCAGACATTGGAGCGAGGTGGTGAAAGAAGATGCGCTGGAATTTATCAAGAGCTCTTCCAGGAGTTCCAATCCATTTTTCATGTATCTGGCGTTTAACGCACCCCACGATCCCCGACAGGCTCCGCAAGAATACCTGGATATGTACCCTACGGATGAAATCCCGGTACCGGATAATTATCTTCCTGAGTATCTATACAAAGACGACATTGGACTTGGACCTGGTTTGCGGGACGAGGCATTAGCGCCTTTTCCCCGTACAGAATTTGCGGTCCGGAAGCACCGTCAGGAATATTATGCGATCATATCCCATCTCGACACCCAAATAGGTCATATACTTGATGCACTGGAAGCGACAGATAAAATGGACAATACCTACATATTTTTTACCGCTGACCACGGATTGTCAGTAGGTCATCACGGTCTGATCGGGAAGCAGAATATGTATGACCACAGCATTCGGGTACCCCTTATGGTAGTAGGACCAGATATTCCAAAGGGAGAAAGACGAAGCCAGGCTGTTTATCTGCAGGATATCATGGCCACTTCCCTTGAAATAGCCGGGGTAGAGAAACCGGACTACGTGGAATTTGAAAATTTTCTGGATATTATCAAAAACCCGGAGTCCCGTAGTCATTATGAAAGTATCTACGGAGCTTATATCGATTTGCAGCGGATGGTCAAAAAGGGGGATTATAAATTGATCGTGTATCCGAAAATAGGGAAGATTCGGTTGTTCAACGTCAGGGAAGATCCTCAAGAGATGAATGATCTGGCTGAAAAGGAAGAATATGGACAGAAGGTCGGAGAGATGATGGATGAATTGGAGAAATTGCGAGATAGAATGGAGGATAGGTTGGATCTGTCCTATCAGTTATATGATTGAAGTTTTTAAACTATATAACCCGATTTAATTGTCGAATGAACTTTAGGTTTAAGATTTTCCATAAGACATGGGGACTGGTGCGTTATTTATTACTCATCCTTCCATGGTTTGTATGCCTGGACAACGGGAGTATTCAGTTAGAAGAAGGTAGTCCATACCAGCCCAATATCATTATTATCATGGCAGATGATTTGGGGTATGGTGATCTGTCCTCCTTTGGGGGCGATGGAACCATTCATACACCTTACATCGACCGTTTGGTGGAGGGAGGATTGAAAATGACCGATTTTCATTCCAATGGAGTGGTGTGTAGCCCCACACGTGCCTCATTGCTGACCGGACTCTACCCTCAGGAAGCAGGTATAGCCAGCGTGGTAACCGCCAGGCACCACAGACACACGGGAATGAGTCCTAATAAATACACCCTGGCTGAGTTTCTGAAGGAATCGGGATATCGCACGGGAATGTTTGGAAAATGGCATTTAGGTTACCAACCGGAATACGGTCCAGTTGTCCAGGGGTTTGATCATTTCCAGGGTTTTGTCAGTGGAAATATTGATTATTTCAGTCATATAGACCAGGAAGGCTACCCCGATTGGTGGCAACAAAAAAAACTTCATCCCCAGGAGGGGTATTTAACCAATCTGATCACGGATCATGGCCTTGAGTTCATGGATCACGCTCAGGACAAACCTTTCTTTTTGTATCTGGCGCACGGTGCTCCACATTATCCACTTCAAGGACCCGGGGATAAAGCTTATCGTACAGCCCACGGTGATTTTCAGGTGGCAGGGGATAGAAGTAATAAATTTGACACCTATAGGGCAATGATCGAATCCCTTGACTCCAACATTGGTCGCATTATAACCTACCTGGAGGATAAAGCCCTTTTGGAAAACACACTCATTATGTTTTTCTCCGATAACGGTGCTACCAAGACAGTGGGGTCAAATCATCCGTTCCGTGGAGCAAAAAGTTCCGTGTACGAAGGTGGTCACCGGGTTCCGGCCGTGTTTTATTGGGAAAATGTGATCGAACCGGGTACTTCCGATGCTCTGGTTTTGACCATGGATATTTTTCCCACCATCGTGGATTTAATCGATTCAGATCTATCCGATACTTCCAGTATGTCTGGATTGAGCGTCGTATCCTTGTGGATGAACCCACAACTAAGATCGAGGAAAAACCAGGCATCCCGCACCGTATTTTGGCGCTGGTTGGCTAATAAACAAACAGGTTATCAGAAAGCTGTCCGTCAGAACCATTGGAAATTGATCATCAACCAGGAGGGGACCGCCTTATATAATCTGGAGAAGGATCCTGGTGAAATGAGAAATGTGAGTAGAATACATCCTGACAAAGCCCAAGAACTTAGTCAGGTTCTGGAAGAATGGGAAGCCACCATAAAAGACTCGGAAATGACCGTAAAAATCATAAAATAATGCCCTTATAGTTACAGTGAAAACCGTGAGAAGGACAGATAAGAATGAACAACAATGTTAAAAATTACTTTCAACCCCGGTAGATTAAAGTCTGTATTCATTTGCAATGCGATATATTTACTGCTTCCAGTGCTCCATTGTTATGCACAGGAATCCCGACCCAATGTGATCATTGTGATCACGGATGACCAGGGGTACGGGGATCTCGGATGCCATGGAAACGATATCATCAAGACCCCACATCTTGATCGCTTTTATAAGGAGTCGGTTCGGTTGACAGATTTTCATGTCTCGCCAACCTGCGCCCCCAGCCGGGGTGCTTTAATGACGGGCCGATACACCAACCGGGTCGGAACCTGGCACACCATAGCCGGCCGATCCCAATTATTTGACGATGAAATCACGCTGGCACAGTTGTTTGCTGTCAACGGATACAGTACGGGACATTTCGGGAAATGGCATTTGGGAGACAATTATCCTTTCAGGCCAATCGACCGCGGATTCCAGGAAGTCATCACCCACGGTGGTGGAGGCATCGGCCAGGGTCCAGATTATTGGGGGAATGATTATTTTGACGATACGTACAGGCACAACGGGCAGTTTCAAAAGTATGAAGGGTATTGTACGGATGTATTTTTTGAAAACGCCCTGACCTTTATAGAGGACCATAAGGAGGAGCCATTTTTCTTATACATCTCCACCAATGCCCCCCATTCCCCGATGAATGTTCCGGAAGAGTATTATAATCAGTATAAAGGTGAAGAAAGTCTCCTGGAACCTCAAAAACGTTTTTATGGTATGATTACCAACATCGACGATAATTTCAAGCGGCTAGAAGACAAGTTGGTAGAACTCGATTTGAAAGATAACACCATCCTGATCTTTATGACGGATAACGGATCAGCGTACGGAATCCGCGTGGTGGATGGCGTATCGTACGGCTATGACGGGGGAATGAGGGATCAGAAAGGCAGCGAATATGAAGGAGGACACCGGGTGCCGTTTTTTATCCGCTGGCCGGAAGGCGATTTGGTGGGAGGTAGGGATATACATACCCTGACAGCTCATATCGATATATTTCCGACCCTGCAGGATCTTTGTGAACTTAAACCTTTACCTGGAAATCCTCTGGATGGAAAAAGCCTCCGACCTCTGCTCTACAATCAGACGTGGCCCTGGATAGACCGGGTGGTGATGACAGATTCGCAGCGGCTTCAAAACCTGGTTAAATGGAGGAAGAGTGCAGTAATGCAAAATGACTGGCGTCTGGTCAATGGCCGGGAATTGTATAATATCAAAGACGATCCCAAACAAACCGTGGATGTAGCTGAACAATACACCAGAATATTTAAAAATTTGCAGGCTGCGTATGAATCCTGGTGGGGGTCGATCCTCGCGGATGGCGTCAATGAACGCTACGCCTATATTCAGGTTGGAAGCAGGCACGAAAATCCTGTTCGGATCAATGCCCACGATATGCACGTCAATAAATTTGATCAAATGTGGCACCAGGTGGGTGCATTGACAGGAGCGAGAGCCCTGGGTCTGTATAAGATAGAATTCTTAGAAGAGGGCGAGTATCACATTAGCTTGTGCCGATTTCCCCGCGAAAGCGGTCATGCCATCAATGAAGATATCCCCGGGATCCCTCACTCCATTGAAATACCAATGGCCAGGCCACAAAGCAATCAACTTAATTTTTCAACTGCCACCTTGTTGGTCGGGGATTTTCTCCATTCGAAAAATATCTCAAGTCAGGATAAGGAAATCAGCTTTGAAGTGGACATGCAAAAAGGTAAATACGATCTGAAAGCTATTTTAACAGATGACCAGGGTAGAAATTATCCAGCGTATTATCTGTACGTGGATCAGAAATGAGTGGTGTGGCAAACGTTAAGTACCTTTACGATTCAAAATATTTTTCCGGGAGATCCAGGTAGCTGAGGGAATGGATCGATTCTGAGCGGCATCCCGATATTGACGTATCGGGCTGTACTCCAGGGACTATTGGATTTGGGAGATGAAGCTTGCCTCCCGACCAAAGAATGGGAGGAGAGTACAAAATAGATGCAAAAATACTTATTGGAATGTAAGGTTTGGCGTCAACGTAAAGGGCTGATTTTTTTCATTAAGAGGTCAATTAGTGTAAATTTGGACGGAAATCATTCATTACACACCCGGAGATGAAGCATAAAGCAGTCCTGTATTTTTCGATTTTGGTGATCAGTATCCTGGGGAGCCAGTGCACGGAGAATAACAAATCCTCCGATATTCGTTTGGGAACGGAAATAGAAGAATATTTCCAACTCGATCAAAGCACCATAGGAATTAGCACCATTGCTAAAGGAATGGACGTACCCTGGGAGATTACCTGGGGGCCCGACGACTGGATTTGGTATTCACAAATAAAGGGGGAGATCGGAAAAATCAATCCCGCGACTGGAGAGAAAAAAGTCGTGCATCAAATGGATAACTTATTCACGGACCGCACTCCGGGACTGTTGGGTATCGCTATTCACCCGGATCAGAATCATTTCCCATTCTTATTTGCCCTTCACAATCAAAAAATTGATGCCCAGACCATCGTTCTAAACGTCAGCCGGTTTCGCATAGCGGGCGACAGCCTGACGGATCACACAATTTTACTCAAAATTCCTGGAGCCACCGCCCACAACGGCTCCCGCATCCAGGTAGGAGGAGACGGGTTAT
Source organism: uncultured Bacteroidota bacterium (assembly GCA_937876435.1). Classification (GTDB taxonomy): domain Bacteria; phylum Bacteroidota; class Bacteroidia; order Chitinophagales; family Saprospiraceae; genus Membranihabitans. The sequence goes on along the minus strand of CALEIL010000398.1, from coordinate 2,328 downwards.
TGTATTTATCAACGGGAGAAGCCACCCGGGCGGATGAATCGCAAAACGTCAGAGATCCAGGTGGGAAAGTACTTCGTATGAATATCGACGGTACGAGTCCCCCCGATAACCCTTTTGCGGATAATCCGGTGTGGGCATGGGGATTTCGCAATCCGCAGGGACTGGTGGTCACCGCAGACAAGAGGATTTACGTGTCCGATCACGGGGATGCGACCGATGATGAGGTAAACTTTGTCGTAAAAAGGGGAAATTACGGATGGCCGGATGTCAGGGGAATTTGCGATACAGACCAGGAAAAGGTGTATTGCAACGATTCGGTCATCATAGAATCTATGCGCCACTGGACACCGACCATAGCTCCGGCCGGGATCGATTATTATGACCATGAATCCATTCCTGAGTGGAAAAACACCCTTTTGCTGACGACTCTCAAAGCTTCCAGTTTGCGGATATTGGAGCTGAGCGCAGATGGTGCGTCCATCGAATCCGAAGTGATCCTTTTTGCTCACAAATATGGACGACTCAGGGATCTGTGCATTTCTCCAGCCGGGGATGTTTATATTTCCACCAGCAACCGGGATTGGAACCGCGCCGGTACACCCGAGGAAAGCGACGATCGGATCATTCGATTATTTAACATCACGGGCCAATCCATTCCCGATTCCATCCCGGAATACAAGTATCGGCGCGATCCGGCGCAGGACGATGAAATTGCATTTTCAGGTGAGCGATTATACTCTGATTATTGTGCGTCCTGCCACAAAGCCGATGGAAAGGGAGTGGAAGGGACATTCCCGCCCCTGGTCGGCACGGATAGAATCCTGGGGGATAAATCAACTTTGGTGTCGGCGGTATTGGAAGGCGTTTCGGGAGAAATAATAGTCAATGGTGTGAAGTATAACGAACATATGCCTTCATTTGCTTTTCTTCCGGATGATGAAATCGCCCGAATCCTGACCTATATACGATCGAGCTTTGGGCACCAGGCTTCGGAGATCACGGAAGAAGAAGTCAGAAGACTGAGGAGTTGAGATTAAGGCAGAGTCTGATGAATTTACGATTTTATATTTTCCACCACGGGATACCATTAGCCGATGGATTCTTTTGAATTCGATTAGGACATCGCGAAGAAAATGTATGACCGAAAGGGAAACTCTGATAATATTGGAATATAGCCGAAGGCCAATAGTCCTGTAGACCTTGGATGAAGAAAGCGTATGGGGTGGGCTGAAATAGTCCAGCCATTTTAAATTATTATTGGAGGGGTTATCAATGTTTTATGTAATTTCCCATCTGTATGTGGTCGATAAGTTGGGCTAATCAAAATTAAAGGATAAATGAAAGGGATCATGCATCGAGTAGTCACTTTTACACCCAATCCGGCGTTGGATGTCAGCACTGCAACCAGTCAGGTAGTGCCGGAGATCAAGTTGAGGTGTGCAGAACCCATCCGGGAACCTGGAGGAGGGGGGGTGAATGTTTCAAGAGTGATGAAACGATTGGGTTATGAAACCTTGGCCTTGTACACTTCTGGAGGTGTTACAGGTGACTTGTTTCAGCAACTGGTCAAAGAGAAGCAAATCAATGATTATGCCTATCTGGTGTCCGCCAACACCCGGGAGAACATCATGATTACCGACAACAGCACCAATGACCTCTATCGATTTATCATGGCCGGGGGTGCATTACTTGAAAAAGAATGGAAGGAATTGATCAGACTGGTGGATGATTTTGATTCGATCGAATATCTTGTTGCCAGTGGAAGTCTCCCACCCGGAGTGCCAGATGATTTTTACGCCCGGCTTTCTCATCGAGCCAGCGAGCGAGGGATTCGGTTTGTATTGGATACTTCGGGCCAACCCCTTAAAAGGATTAAAGAAGCTGGTGCTTTCCTTTTGAAGCCCAATAATAATGAGCTGAGCGAACTGGTCGAATGTAATTTGGAGTGTAAGGAGGATTATATAGAGGCTGGACGGCAAGTGATTGAACAATACGATGTAGTCAATTTGGTGGTTTCTATGGGTGCCGAGGGAGCTATTCTCATTACTAAGGACCAGGTAGAAGTGTTGCCCGCTCTGCAGGTGGAAAAACGGAGTACCGTGGGTGCAGGGGATAGTATGGTGGCCGGAATTGTGACCAGATTACTTGAAGGTTGGGATATCCGGGAAGCTGTCATGTATGGGCAGGCATGCGGGAGCGCCGCTATTATGACCCCAGGTTCGGGATTGGCACGCAAACAAGATGCCGACCATCTGTTTAAAATTTTACAAGACAGGTTTGGAAAATTCGCGTGAGATTATGCAAAGGAGGATTCCCCGTAAAATCAAT
>CALEIL010000397.1 GCA_937876435.1 uncultured Bacteroidota bacterium | reverse complement strand
GGTAGTATTTGCCTGGCGGTCTGCCAATATTCTGGTGTTTCGGAATTTGTGCTCAGAGGGAAGACCGCAGGGCAAATTCTTACGGTAGATCTTCGCTCTCTTCTCTCATTCTCGCTCTGTCTGATGGTCCGCTCCGCGGACCATCAACCAAACGCGCGAAGCGCACAAACCGGCGTAGCCGACCAACTCATGGGTCGCTCCGCGGACCATGATCCAACAGCATGGTCCGCACCGCGGCCCATGCGCCACCTCTAAAAATTCCTCGTCCCCCAGCTTTCCCGATCCAGATTCCGATACTGGATGGCTTCTGCCAAATGGCCGATCTGGATTTCTTCCTTGCCATCGAGATCCGCAGCTGTCCTGGCTACCTTCAGTATGCGGTCGTAGGCTCTGGCTGAAAGTTGGAGTTTCTCCATGGCTATGCGCAGTAGGGTTTGACCGGCGGTGTTGATCTCGCATATATTTTTAACCATCCGGGTGGGCATTTCAGCGTTGGTGCGGAGATCGATGTCGTATTCGAGGAAGCGGTCTTCCTGAATTTTTCTGGCCCTCACCACCCGTTCTGCAATTTCAGCACTGGTCTGCCCGGTGGCTTTGGTAGCGAGAATTTCATCGAAAGAGACGGGAGTGACCTCTACGTGAATATCGATCCTGTCGAGTAGTGGACCGGAAATTTTATTGAGGTATCGCTGTATTGCTCCCTGTCCGCACACGCAATCTTTCTCGGGATGATTGAGATATCCGCACGGGCAGGGATTCATCGAGGCTATCAGGATAAAGGACGCAGGATAATCCACGGTCATCCGGGTTCTGGATATGGTGATCCGGCGTTCCTCCAGGGGTTGCCGGAGGACTTCCAAAACTGATCGTCGGAATTCAGGGAGTTCGTCCAGGAATAAAACACCGTTGTGGGACAACGAGATTTCTCCCGGGAGCGGATTGGAGCCACCACCCACCAAAGCGGCATCGCTGATGGTGTGGTGGGGAGAACGGAACGGACGGGTTTTGATCAGGGAGGCATTTTCATTGAGTAAACCTGCCACGCTGTGTATTTTGGTAGTTTCCAGGGCTTCGTGAAGGGATAACGGGGGCAGGATGGTCGGCAGCCGTTTGGCCAACATCGTTTTTCCAGCACCCGGTGGGCCGATCAATATGACATTGTGTCCGCCCGCGGCTGCCAATTGTAACGCCCGTTTGATATTTTCCTGACCCCGGACGTCCTGAAAATCTGCTTCGTACTGATTATGATCCATGGAAAATTCATCCCTCGTATCCACTACGACCGGATGGGGATTGGCGATTCCCTGTAATATCTCGTAAACTTCTCTCAACTTCCCAACTCCGTATACTTCCACCTGATCCACGATCGCGGCTTCCCGGGCATTTTGCTTCGGAAGAATCACCTTCCTGATGCCTTGTTTCCGGGCCATAATCGCGATTGGCAGGGCTCCCCGGATCGGCCGGATCTGCCCATCGAGCGCCAGTTCGCCCATGATAAGATAGTTTCCGAGCGCGTCCGGTCTCATCTGCGTCGAAGAAGCCAGAATCCCTGCTGCGATGGGGAGGTCGTACGAACTTCCTTCCTTGCGGATATTGGCCGGCGCCATATTGACCACGATTTTTTGGTTGGGCATCCGTTTTCCCATGGAATGCAGGGCCGACTCGATGCGTTGATACCCCTCCTTGACCGCGTTATCGGGGAGTCCGACGAAATGATAGGGGATTTTGGACGGTAATATATTGCCACCCACGTTTACTTCGATGGTTATCGGGATAGAATCCACCCCTTGAACTGCCCCTGCATAGGTTTTTACTAACATTTGGTCCGATCACTTTTAAAGGGATGATCAAGATAGGCAATTTTTGGGAAAAGGCAATTTTCAGGCACCGGCTAACAGCTATTGGCAGGTTCACAACCCGGAATTAAGAATTAAGAATTAAAAATTCAAAATTAAAAATTAAAAACCTCCTTCTCAACGGCTGATCAAAACTTTCTCCCTATAAAATTCTCCCCCATTGTCCACTTCTACGATATACAATCCATCGGGGTAATAAAGGGGCAAAACCAGCGATCTGGTGCGGAGTGCTGGTTTCACTTCGTTCATTTTCCGGCCGTTGATCGACCACACCCTGATCCGGGCATCGGGGTGGAGGAATGAATTGAATTTTAGTTGCGTCTCGTGGCTCGCGGGATTGGGAAACAGAGTCAAAAACTCGTCGTCGGCGGACTCATTTTCCAGAGCGATGACGGCGGAATAGGTTTTGTGACCGGTAGCATCCCGGATGACCATCCTATAATACGTGCGGGATGATTGATTGAAATGGGAAATGTATTCTCCCGCCCAACCGGGCTCCCGATTGAGAACTTCAAATCCGTTTAAGGGCACAGCCTGAAAGATTACCCCATCGTAACTGTATTCCAGATGGACAGATTCTACGTGTTCTCCGGTATTGTTGAGCTCCCAGGACAAAAGGTGCCCTTCGTCCTGAATCTGACCGGTGAAGCGCGCAATTTCGATGGGCAACGGGGAGAATGAAACGGTAAAATTCCCCCTGTTTTCATGATAAATCGCCATCTGACCGGAGCCATCGGATAGCAGGATCTTCAACCGCGCCTGGCCGGTTTCGATTTCAGGAGGCCGAACCTCATATTCGCCGGTATTGGGCACGTCATCTGCCAGCAAATACGGAAAACTAACTCCACCATCGATGCTGTACAGGATATCAATAGTGGGAAAACCATTGGTTTCCGTATCACCGGTTTCCCACCGAACCGTCATCGTCTCCGAATTGGCCCGCGTAGGAGTCTCAGCCAGGTCGATCACCGCATCCCTTAGGGGCTCCAGAATTTTGAAGGCGGGGGCATTCCGGACCGTCACCGTCATTTCATCGCACCGGATCGTCCCTCCGTTCCTCGTGGTCAGTCGCAATGTAATATCTCTTGCCACGGTGGCCCACACTTCCCCGTTGTAGGGTGAACCGCGCTGGACTTCTTTGGCGGGGAAAGACCGGTGATATCCCGTGCCAGAGGGGTCATAACTCCGGTACATCGGGGTACCCTGATATTTTCCTCCATCGATCGGATGTGAATGACCGGATCCTCCGTCCGTGTCGTATTGTTCCCAGTTGAAAAGGTACGATCCGGAGGCGTTGGCGGTCAGGTCAAAAGCCGTGTTGATCGGAACAGAAAAATTTCCCGGGATCTGCACCGAAGGAATGGATGCACTTCCAGTCCTGTTCCCGCAATTTTGTACATTGATGAATTGGAGGATCTGATTGTAACTATGGGTATTGAAGTAAAAGAATTGTGATGGTGGACCGTCAAGATTGTGCGAGCCGCAATTGCTCTCGTACGACATCATCGTACTACCGGCCCCTGGTTCAAATCCATTTTCAGCCCTTCGGTTGGTTCCCGAACAATTTCCCAGTGAGCCATAAAAAGAATGATCAGCACCCAACTGGTGTCCTATTTCATGACCCAGGATATTGAAGGTGAAATTGAGATTGCCAGGATGGCTGGTCCCGGTCCAGCCACCACCTTTGTACGTACCATCGCAAAGACTTCTGACGTAGGCAATCCCGGAGCCCAGCAAATTTCCACTCGAGGTACTCAATTTGTGCATCACGTGGCCCAGGTCATACACCCCCGCATCGACGCTGTCTCTGAAAAATCTGCGGGCTTGTTCGGCCAGGTTGGGCGACGAGCTTCCAGGACTAAAGGGATCCTCTGAGCTGTCGGTATATATAAACCTATCGTCCAGGACGAGGGTGAAATGTATCCCCATTTCGTTTGTGTAGAAAGAATTCATATGGCTTACCAGTCTGACGATAGCCAGGCTCGCGTTGGGTTTGCTCCCCAGGTGGTTTCCAAATTCCCCCGTACAGGCCACGAAAAGTCGAAACGACCAATTTTGGTAGTTTTGATTTTGACAGGCAATAGAGTTTCCTCCACGCCGGGTTTTATTCCCGGGGATGTCCATCACCGCACATTCGATCTCACCAGGAATTTCCGGTTCCCCGGAGGTCAGATAGTATTTGCTCACTTCATTTTCCACAGGCGAAACGGCAAATAAGCGGCCATTTTGATTATAGGATAAATGCAAACGATCCTCGTAATAAAAACCGTATAGGGTACCACCCTGACCGTCCGTGCCGGTGAAGGACTGATACGCTCTGGTTTTTTCAGAATTCTCGGATAACAGTTCGATAAAAGAGTAGGGGTGGATGTCATAGACCACCGGGTTTCCCGGCAAGGGAATCATCAGCGTGGCTGAACCATTGGATCTGGTAAACAAATCCTGACGAACACTTTCGGTGCTTTCCTGATCCCAGTAAAAGACCTGCTGACCATCATTCTGAGCCCGGGTAGTGATGCTGAATACGAGCGCAAAAAAGGACAAAAATGAGAATCTGGTCAGATTGGCCGTTGTGAAGTAGTAGATACGTTTGCCCATATAACGTCTTTGAATGTGAGAGCCTTAATAATAACTTAATAAAGTATTAGATATTGGGGAACGGTTCATTTTTTAACACTGCCAGGATGTAGACGCGGATTGGCCTTCCTTCCTGCCCTTAAGCCCTTCCATGGTATGTGGATATTTAGTGCACGAAAATCTTAATACATATCATTCAGTCCAGGATATTTTTTCACAGACAAAGGCATGATGACTCTACACCGGATTGCTATTCCCGCATGATGATGTGGGTGTTTTCAAAAACCTCTATCTCCTGCATGGTCCTGTTCCAGCGGTAGATTTTTCCGTTTTGAAAAATGAGTTGTTGTCGTTCGTCAAAGTCGCCCGTGAAAGGAAGATTGAGCGGGACGTAGCCGGGAATGGGTTCATCGGGATCGATGACGTGCCACTGGTTGGCGAAAAAGGCGTAGATTCTGGACATCGCCTTATCGATCTGGACGTGGCGGCTGACAGTAGGGAAGGGGATGCGCTGGCGCAGCCGTCCGGCATAGTCAAATATAAACACGCCACGGCTATGATCGACCAGATAGATCTCGTTGCGGTGAAAAATCAATTGGTCCACCCGGACGCCTGCGATTTCCCAATCGAGGTTGCGGGTTTCGGTGAGAAATTTGAGTTGTGTAGAGTATTCCTGAAGTTTGTGTTCGGTCTGATTGTACAACCAGATGTTCTGACCATTCGCCAGAACGGGATGGCGGACCAGGAAATCAAAATATTCATTGAAGGCGTATTGGGATATTTCGTTCAGGTATTTGTCCAGGATATAGAATTTTTGAAAATCGGAATTGAACGCGTAGATCCGGAGATCGGTCGATAATCCCGCGTCGTGGATCGACAGATCAAAATCGTGCCGGTCCGCCGGGTGATTCCTGAAATCGTATTTGACAAGGCTCCGTTGCCCCCGCAACACGTATCCGTTGTCAGACTGATCTACGAAAAGTAAAGTACCCTGGTCGATCAACGTATTGGAAGTCGTGGTACGCGTTCCGGTGCAACTCGCCATCACGAGCCACAGTAGGAGGGATAGACTAATAAGCAGGGAACATTTTTTCGCCGGTTTCATGGTTATAAAGATAACAATTATTCTCTCTTAAACAAGCGTAGTAACCGCCATTGAACCAATCCCCCGTATTGATATAAATCGATTTTTGATTGGCAAGAGGATAATAAATCGGCAGGTGACGATGCCCGAAAATAAAATAATCCACATCGGGGTGAAGACTGCTCTTGTGCTCACAATATTGTACCAGCCATTCTTTGTCTTTCCCCAGAAAAGGAACGACGTCGGTCTCTTTTTCCCGGCTGTGTCGACTGAAATACGTGGCTATCTCGTGGGAGAGATCGGGGTGGATCTGACGGTAAAGAAATTGCAAAACCGGATTGTGAAATACCTTTTTCAATCTTTTGTAGCCTTGATCTCCCGGGCCCTTTCCATCTCCGTGACCTATCCAGAATTTGCGGTCGTTGAATTGGTAGCGTTGGATTTCCTTATGGACGGGGATATTCAGTTCCTGGGGAAAATAATCAAACATCCACACGTCGTGATTGCCGGTAAACACCTGGATATCGATGCCAGCGTCGCGCAATTCGGCCAGCTTACCCAGAAACCGGACGTAACCGCGGGGCGCATAATGCCGGTACTCAAACCAATAATCAAACAGGTCACCGAGCAGGAAAATATGCGTGGCATCCTTCCCGGCCTGATCCAGCCAGGAGACGATTTTTTGTTCCCGTTCGCGACTGTTTTGGATTCCCAGATGAAAGTCGGAGGCGAAGTAAACGATTGAACTCATAGGGCAAAATTACAAAACCGATCGAACATCCGGGGTAGGACACCGGTGCTAAGTCAGCGCGAGCCGGTTATCATCTGGTCTGACCTCTGGTGGTATCCCGATTTTCATGTTGAAAATAGCTTTTTACATCATGAAAACATAGAAAATTAGATTAATAGAGGCTTAAAAAAGTCAAACTTTTTTGAAAGACCTGGCCACAAGGTGATATATAAATGAAGAGATATATTTTTCAAATTAGTACTTCAATATATAACTGTCCACTCAGATTATTCCTACTTTTGCCGTCAATAATTCGAACATAAAAAAGGACCTATGAAAACCCATAATTTTTATGCCGGACCGGCCATTTTAGCTGAAGAAGTCAAAGCGGAAGCTGCAAAAGCCGCGTTGGAATATGGCGATACCGGATTGTCATTGCTCGAGATGTCGCACCGGTGCGCAGACGTCACGGCCATCATGAACGAGGCGGTGGCATTGACCAGAGAATTGCTCAACATACCGGAAGGATACCACGTCTTGTTTTTACAGGGAGGTGCCAGCCTGCAATTCTATATGGCGGCACTCAATCTTCTGGATTCTGGGAAGACGGCAGCGTATATCGATACGGGTGCCTGGTCCAAAAAAGCGATCAAGGAAGCCAAACGCGTTGGCGGAGTGGATGTAGTAGCCAGCTCGGCGGATAAAAATTACAATTATATTCCGAAGCGGGTCAAGGTTCCCTCCACGGCACCCTACGTGCATATCACGACCAATAATACCATTTTTGGAACGCAATACGACGTGATTCCCGATTTCGATGTGCCGATCGTAGCGGATATGTCCTCCGATATTTTTTCCCGTCCGATCGACGTCTCCAAATACGACGTCATCTACGCGGGTGCTCAGAAAAATCTGGGTCCTGCCGGAACTACCCTGGTTATCGTCCGGGAAGGAGCTTTGGGGAAAGTAAGCCGGGAATTACCAGCTATGTTGGATTACCGGATGTTTATCGAGAAGGAATCCCTGTACAATACAGGTCCCGTGTTTTCGATCTACGTATCCCTTTTGACGCTTCGATGGATCAAGGCTAATGGGGGTTTGATCGGCATGGCAGCCCGCAGTGAGGAAAAATCCAGATTGCTTTACAAAGCCATCGATGATCTTCCTGCTTTTTATGGCACCGCCGAAGTCGAGGATCGGTCCAAAATGAACGTTTGCTTCCTCCTCCATGAAACCTCCCGTTCCGATGAATTCCTGGCGGCTTGTAAAGATGCCGGTATCGTTGGGGTCAAGGGACACCGGTCCGTAGGTGGATTCCGCGCCAGCATATACAACGCGATGGAATTGTCCAGCGTGAAACATCTGGTCCAGGTGATGGAGAATTTTTAGGGAGCAGCTGTGGATAGTGGATAGTGGACAGTGGACAGTGGTCGGTGGATGGTGGATGGTGGATGGTTGACAATGGACAATGGACAGTGTGGTGTCCGGCCCCGGGAATTGCATCTGTAGCTAGTGCTAAGTCAAGGATAATATGATGAATAAATTATATGTATATTTGTCTTTA
>CALEIL010000396.1 GCA_937876435.1 uncultured Bacteroidota bacterium | reverse complement strand
CGGCTACTGGCTGCTGGCTTTTTCTACCGCGCTTACTGGTATTACCGATTAGTCAATTCATACGGAGATGTTCCTTTCATAGGCGAAGAGATAACCGGTGCCAAACTTGATTTTTATACACACTCCAGGTGGGCTATCCTGGATAAGATTCAGAGTGATTTGGAGTGGGCAGTTCAGTGGTTGCCAGTCACCAATGAACCCGGTGCCGAAACCGTGGGTGCCGCGAATCATTTATTAGCCAAAGTAGCCCTGGCCAATCTGGATTTTGATCGGTCCATGCAGGCTGCTACTGATGTGATCAATGGTCCATATGAATTGGTCACAGACAGATTTGGAATCGATGCATCCGATCCAAAACGCAACATCATCTGGGATCTTCACCGCACTGAAAATATAAATCACTCATCAAATAAAGAAACAATCTTCAGTGTAATCGACCGATTTGAGGATCCCGATGGAGCCAAGATAGCCGATGGGCATTTTCTGGCACAGGCTTACACTCCAGCGTGGTGGCATGCCCGGGTGCGAGACAGTGAAGGTAACAACGGAATGGTCGATTCAGGTCCCCAATACGATACTCTGTTTAGAGGGAATGGAAACTCCAGGCCCACTCCCTATTATTTATATGAAATCTGGGATTTTGAGAACGATATCCGTAGGAGCGATATCAACTGGGTAGAATGGGATGAGATATTGTACAACAACCCTGCTTCGATAGATTTTGGAAAACCTGTTGATCGAGCTAATTTTACGAACTGGGTAGATACATTTCAGCACAGTTATTCATTCCCCAATTATATTGTTTTTGTTCCTGAACAGATCCAGGTCACGAGGCCCACTGGAGGAAATGGAGATTTTTATATATTCCGGGTGGCAGAAACCTACCTTTTAAGAGCAGAAGCAAATTTCTGGAAAGGCAACCTGGTCCAGGCTGCCGCTGATTTGAATACGGTCCGAGGACGAGCAAGAGCACTGCCGATATCACCGGAAGAAGTGGATATTGATTTTATATTTGATGAAAGAGCCCGGGAACTGTTCGCAGAAGAACCGCGCCATGGTGAAATGGTACGAGTTTCGTATATCATGGCCCGAAACAATCTGAATGGATACACATTAGGCAATTTCAGTGAGAGCAATTGGTTCTTCGATCGCACGATGGAGAAAAACCTTTTCTTTCAAATCGAATTGCAATGGGGAGCTCAGTCCTACCGTCTTGCACCGCATAATGCTCTATGGCCCATTCCTGAATCTGTAATTGCAGCTAATACATTAGGAGTAATCAATCAGAATCAAGGATATTCTGGAACAGAAAATAATCTTCCTCCCTTGGAGACCATCGAATAAAATGAATATGACCGAATTTTATCTCAATATTGTAGTATTCAAACAACATCTATTTAAAGTCTGTGTCTTTTGGGCAATGGCGATGATGATGAATTACCAGGCAAACTCTCAGAATGCTAGTCTGACTGATACGCAGAATTCGAGTGAATTTCCAAACATTCTATTGATTACGGTCGATAATGTAGGTTATGGGGATTACGCTCTTTATAATCCGGAATCCAAAATTCACACTCCAACCTTGGATCGGATGGCGAGAGAAGGAGCATTACTGACCAGTTTCTATACTGCCGGTGCTACTTGTACAGTATCAAGAGCCGCATTGTTAACGGGGCGGATCCCACAAAGAAACAAATTGGATTATCAGCTAGCTGGTGTAGCAGGAAATTATGGGATTGGATTACGTCACTCCGAGATCATACTTCCTGAAGTCATCAAAAAAAGCGCCGGTAAATATGCGACAGCAGCATTTGGAAAATGGAATATTGGATTTGCCCCAGGATCAAGACCCATAGATCGGGGCTTTGATGAATATCTGGGTATCGCCTCAGGGAATGCAGATCATTTCACCCATGTCTACGCCGGCAAGCACGACCTTCACTACAACAATGAACCAGTCAGTCGATACGGTGAATATAGCACCGATTTATTTGCCAATGCCTCAATTCGTTTTATTGAACGTCAAACTGAAGCTTCCAAACCATGGTTTGTTTATCTCCCTTTCGATGCACCGCACTCACCAGGAGAACGCAACATTGCCCCCGACGAGACAAATATGTTTCAGGTACCGGACTATGCCTTTGAATACTATGATTTTTCACCGCAGGAAAAAGATCCAAAGAAGCGATATAGTGCTGTAGTTACAGCTATAGACTTAGCCATAGGGCGGATATTAGAAGCGTTGGATTCGATGGGTATAGCTGAGAACACATTTGTGTTCTTTTATTCTGACAATGGTGCTAATCTGGATGTTGTTCAGGAAAGTATCATGGGTAGTCCCTTCAGCACCAATAGACCATTGCGTGGAGGCAGATCCACATTGTACGAGGGTGGAATCAGAGTACCTGCAATTGCTTTGTGGAAAGGCACTATTCCACCTGGTCAAATAATTGATACCCGGCTTTGGTCTCCAGATATTTTCACGACGAGTGTGATTGTGACTAGTTCTACCCTTCCTCAGGACCGGTTTATCGACGGAAAAAATATTATGCCCACACTGAAAAATGAAACCCAAATTTCACCACATGCTGCACTCTACTTCGAAGACGGAAATGACGATGCTCTGCTGTGGGGGGATTGGAAAATCGTCCGAGAGAAAGAAGAAGAT
>CALEIL010000395.1 GCA_937876435.1 uncultured Bacteroidota bacterium | reverse complement strand
CAGATCCTTGAGCGAATGGACCGCTACGTCTATCCGTTTCTCCAACAGGGCTACTTCGATCTCCCTGGTGAAGAAACCTTTGCCTTCCAACTTGTCAAAACTCAGATTTTCAGCGATATCTCCCTGAGTTTTTATAATAGTAATTTCACTTTCAAGATTGTTCGCCCGAAGGAGTGAGGCAAAATAATTGGCTTGCCAAAGTGCTAATTTACTACCCCGGGTACCGATTTTTATCATGGCAATTTATTATGTTTGACAAAAAAATGAAAGTAAAGATAAGTCAAATAGCTGATCTAATACAAGCGGAGATTACAGGTAATCCAGACGAAGTCATCACCCATCCGGATAAAATCGAGTCTGCCAAAGAAGGATCCATCACTTTTTTTTCCAATCCGAGATACGAAAAATATTTATATACGAGCCAGGCTTCAGCGATTATAATAGATAAGAATTACCACCTCACCCAGCCGGTGCCGGCCACGATACTCCGTGTCGAAAACGTATATTTGGCCTTATCCACTCTGTTTGAATTTTTTGACAAAAGCGTCACCCAAAAGCCCGGAATATCAGATCTCGCCTACCTGGAGGATGACGTGGAGCTGGGGGAAGACTCCTACGTAGGCCCATTTACGATGATCGGTAAGGGTGCCAGAATCGGCAAGAATGCCCAAATAGGGAGTCAGGTATATATAGGTCCTGGTGTTTTTATCGGCGATCATGTCAGAATTTTTCCCGGAGTGAAAATTTATTACAATTGTCAGATAGGCCATCATGTGGTATTGCACTCCAATTCTGTGATAGGGAGTGACGGGTTTGGATTTGCACCGGATTCAGAAGGCCGTTATTCCAAGATACCTCAGATCGGGATCGTCTCCATCGGGGATCACGTGGAAGTAGGGGCCAATACCGTCATCGACCGGGCTTCGATGGGGAAGACGATCATCCATGACGGTGTCAAACTCGATAATCTGATTCAGGTGGCGCATAACGTGGTCATTGAAAAAAACACCGTGGTGGCTGCCCAGGCAGGGATTTCGGGGAGCGCCAGCATAGGCGAACATTCCCAGATAGGGGGGCAGGTCGGTGTAGCTGGTCATCTGGAGATAGGTGCCCACTCCAAGGTGGGGGGGCAGGCGGGAGTCATTGCCAGTCTGGAACCTGGTAAAGATTATTTTGGTACTCCAGCCATGGAGCTCAAGGATTTTATGCGATCCTATGCGGTATTCAGGCAGTTACCAGAATTGAACAAAGAGATCCACCGTTTGAAGAAACAGATTGATCAATTAAATAAAAGTTAAGCAACCTTATATATAGGCATTAACTTTTGTATGATTTCGGATTGATTCAACTATCTTTGCGTAATTATTCAATCCTGGTCAATGCGAAAAACAATTAGAGAGCACTTCACTGTCACAGGAACAGGTATTCATACGGGTGTGTATGCTGCATTGGAGGTCGTACCTTCGTACGATGCCAGGGGTATCTATTTTTCGTATCAGGATCCGGCCGGAGGAGAGCAGGGGTATATTCCCTGCCATATAGCCAATGTAGTAGCTACTCAACGGTGTACCGTCGTGGGGAACGGATACAGGACCGTTTCCACGGTCGAGCATTTACTTTCGACTCTCTATGCCAACGGCATCACAGATGCAGAATTGAAAATTGACGGACCTGAGGTGCCTGCGCTGGATGGGAGTGGTCAGAAGTTTCAAAGGCTCCTGGAGGGATCGGGTATTGAGGAATATCCGGGGGACGAACTGGACGTTCTGGTCATAGATGAGCCCCTCGAATTTGAGTGCGCTATCAGCGGTGCTCATTATCTCGTCACACCCTCCGACGAATATCAATTGGAAGTCATACTCAAATACGATAATACTGTGCTGGGAAACATGAGAGCAGAATGGACCTACGGGGATGATTTTGGTACTCAGATTGCACCAGCCCGCACATTTAGTCTATTTTCTGAAATTTCGGGATTGCTGCGATCCGGAATGATCCAGGGTGGTAATTTCAAAAACGCCATCGTCATTCAGGATGACTCGATATCCGAAGAGCAAATAAAATCAGAAATTAGCCAATACATATTAGGCAATTCAGACGTTTCAGTAAAGAATCAGGTAATCAATGGGCCATTGTTCTTTCCTAATGAACCGGCCCGGCACAAAATATTGGATATGTTGGGGGACTTGTCTTTATTGAATCTTCGTATCAGAGGGCGTATTTCAGCTACACGCCCAGGACACACGGGTAATTACAATTTTGCCAGATATCTAATAAATACTTTTTATGGATAAGAGTAAATCAGAAAAAATTCCACACTACGATCCAAATCAAGTTCCAGTAAAGGATGTAAATGCGATCATGGACATGCTCCCTCACCGGTTTCCTTTCCTGCTGGTGGATAAGATCATTGAACTCAGTGAAAAAAGAGTGGTCGGTGTGAAAAACCTCACTATTAACGAATCTTGTTTTCAGGGACATTTTCCTGATAATCCCGTTTTTCCAGGCGTTTTGCAAGTGGAAGCCCTGGCCCAGACCGGTGGAATTCTGGCGTTGTCTCAGATGAAACAAGATACAAAATGGGACACTTATTTCCTGAAAATTGACAATACCAAATTTCGTAAAATGGTAGGCCCAGGGGACACCCTCATTCTGGTCATGGAGTTAATACACCCCATCAGAAGGGGTTTCTGTCATATGCATGGAAGAACCTATGTAGGAAATGAATTGGTCTCTGAAGGTGATTTTACCGCTAAAATTGAAAAGAGAAGAACAACATGATCGTGAATGATAATGCCTTTATCCATCCTGCTGCCAAACTGGGAAGTAACGTCAAAGTTGATCCGTTTACGACTATTGCAGGTGATGTAGAAATCGGTGAAGGAACCTGGATTGGCCCTCACGTAACCATTATGGATGGGGTGAAAATAGGAAGAAATTGCAAGATATTCCCGGGAGCTGTATTGGGAGCTATCCCACAGGATTTGAAATATAGCGGTGAAAATACCAGGCTGGTCATAGGTGACAACGTGACCATCAGGGAATACTGTACCCTCAATAAAGGCACCGAGGCAGGTGGATCGACCAGCATAGGGGATGGTTGCCTCCTGATGGCTTATGTGCATATCGCTCACGATTGTGTATTGGAGAACAACTGTGTGTTGGCGAATTGTGTGAATCTCGCGGGCCATATCCATCTGGAACCATTCGTGCAACTGGGTGGCCTGACCGCCGTTCATCAGTTTGTAAAAATCGGAACCCATAGTTTCATCGGAGGAGGATCCCTGATTCGGAAAGATGTACCTCCCTATATCAAGG
>CALEIL010000394.1 GCA_937876435.1 uncultured Bacteroidota bacterium | reverse complement strand
CCGCTTTCCGAATCCCGCTTTCCGCTTTCCGAATCCCGAATCCCGCTTTCCGAATCCCGCTTTCCGCTTTCAGCTCTCTAAACCATAAAGTACGTCGATCAAATCACCGGAGCGACACCTTCCCGGATAATTTCAGGCGTATCGTCCGTGCAATCGATCACGCTGGACACGTGGGTCTCCAGAATGCCACCATCCACGATCACATCGACCAATTTGCCAAATCTTTCTTCGATTTCTTCAGGATTGGAGTAGTAGATTTCAGGACCTTCTTCTGACTCCACTTTGAGTGAAGTACTCGCCAGATAATCGTCCAGGCCTGAAATAATGTCGAGCGCTATCGGGTTCTCCGGAATTCTAAAGCCTATCGTTTTTCTTCGGCTCTGAACTACTTTGGGCACTTTACTATTGGCTCTTAATATAAACGTATACGGTCCGGGGACATTCCTTTTCATCAGTTTAAAAACGTCATTGGGTATCGGCATAGTCAGTTTCGAGAGGACACTGATATCTGGACTCATAATGGTCATAAAATGATTATTGCGTTGCGTTCCTTTGATTCTTTGTATCCGTTTGAGACCTTCTTTGTTATTGGCCAGACATGCCAGAGCATATACTGAGTCCGTGGGATAAATCATGATACCGCCCCCGTTGAGGATATCAATCACTTTTTGAATCTTGTTCCCCTGAGGGTTTTCGTCATTGATTTTTAATACCATTTTAAATTTTTTTATTCGTCTAAATCATCAAGCATATTTGCGAGCAGGTCGTTGAAATTCATATGTCCATCCCACACTTCTTTATTCAGTACGTTGTACTCGGACAAGGAGTGGAGGATAAATTCTTTCCAGAAAATCCGATCCTTGGGATTGTCTATATAATCGAAAACTATTTCATCGAGAAACGGAACCTGATTGAGTGATTTTTCAAATTCCTCGTTTTTGACATCATTTTCCAGTTCCACAATATTCCCGGTGGAAAACCAGGACCGGAGCTCCACGAAATTGGGATCTCCATCGAAGGCCTCAGAGGGATCGGTCACGTAGGTTTTAAACTCGTCCTTGATCGCTTCTCCGATCAGTTCGACAGCTACCTGATAAGGTCCTTCCTGTTCTCCCTCGTAGACCAATTCGATCTTACCGGTAATGGCAGGAACCATGGCATATAGATCTGCTATTCGGGCGGTTCCGGTTTCTTCATTATTTTTCAACATTCGCCTTTCTACTGAACTGACGATGTTTTCATAACCTGAAATAGCCATCCGGGCCGAAACACCACTTTTTTCATCCACCATTTCAGATTCCCTGGCAATAAAACCGATTCGTTCGATCAGATTGAATATCGTTTCCGGGATATGGATATCAGGCCGGTCAGGAGCCAGACTTGCCTCTTGTTTTGTAATCTTTTTGGCATCTTCCAGATCCCGGGGATAATGAGTGAGAATCTGACTGCCAATCCGGTCTTTGAGTGGGGTGACGATGCTTCCCCGGTTGGTATAATCCTCCGGGTTGGCCGTGAATAGAAACTGGATATCCAGAGGCAACCTCAATTTAAATCCGCGGATCTGAACATCGCCCTCCTGGAGGATGTTGAACAGACCTACCTGAATTCTGGGTTGTAAATCGGGTAATTCGTTGATCACAAATATCGATCTGTGGGCTCTGGGTAGCAATCCAAAATGGATCACTCTTTCATCGGAGTATGGGAGTTTAAGGGTAGCCGCTTTGATAGGATCGATGTCGCCTATCAGATCCGCTACCGTGACATCAGGGGTAGCGAGTTTTTCTACAAATCTCGTCGATCTGTGGATCCATTCCACCGGGGTGTTGTCACCCATTTCTGCGATCAAATCGATCGCATATCTGCTGATCGGATCCATAGGATCGTCGTTGATTTCACTTCCTGCCACGATCGGCACAAATTCATCGAGCAGATAGATCATTTGCCGGGCGATCCGGGTTTTGGCCTGGCCGCGAAGTCCGAGCAACAATATATTGTGCCTGGCCAGCAATGCTCTTTCGACATCGGGCAATACCGTAGTATCATATCCTATAATGCCTTCAAAAACGGTTTCGCCTTTCCTGATCTTCTCGATCAAATTATTGCGAATTTCTTCTTTTATGCTCCGGGGTTTGTAACCACTATTTTTAAGTTCACCCAGAGTAGTTATTTTATCCTGCTGTCCCATGTAGGTCACTTTTCAATCTTTTGGCGAAAATTTCAACTTCTTAAATAAAGGAACCAAATAAATATCACATTGTTGTGTGACAATGGTGAATTCCATATCATATATTTTTGAAATAATTTTCCACATTCCGTCTCCCATTGAAGATTCCAGGACCATGAGAATCTATCGTGCGGGAACTAAATTCTTATCCTATCCCGTCTTCAACTTTTGGTTCATCTCCTCATTGCTCCACAAACTGATCCGATAGCTATCGGGACCTGATTGACCGCCAGAAGCTGGACGGTAGGGAGGCTCCATCATAGCGCCTTGATCTGACTCAAAATATCCTCGAATGATTCTTAAATCTTTATCCTGACAGA
>CALEIL010000393.1 GCA_937876435.1 uncultured Bacteroidota bacterium | reverse complement strand
GAATGGAAATTCTGTTTTAGAATTTTTTGATGCGAAGGATGAGAGGCGGGTGGAATTGCAAGGGGAAGCCCATTTTCAGGTCAGAAAGATACAGGAAGAATCCGGCCCAAAACGATTTGTGGTCCGAACTCCTGACCTCGATGTGGCCGTCCTGGGCACTACTTTCAGCGTAAGTGTCGATAGCATCTGGACGACCATAGTATTGGAGGAAGGAAAAGTGGCTCTCAGAAATGTAGTAGCCCATACCGGGCAGACAGAACTGATCATGAAACCCGGAGAAAAAGTCATTTACAACAGCGCGGAGGGATCGTTTTCCAGACAAGAGATTGATGCGGTAGGGTACAATTCATGGACAGCGCATAAACTTTCGCTGAGGAACAGATCCGTCGAAGAGCTGATCAGGTGGTTCTCGACCACGCACGCCATAACCCTCCGTGTACCTGAGGGGTATTCGGAACGCGAACTGACGGGTTCGGTCAACATGGAAAATACGGATACCGCGATCAAGATGATCTCGATGGCTTTGGGACTTGAGCCGGTGAAATTAAATGAAACTACCTGGGATTTAAAATAAAAGAATCAAACATGAAAAAGAGATTTTACACAAAATTTTTGCTTTTTTTGACCATTTCTCTGACAGGTCTATCCGGTCAGGATGTGGTGGTCAATTCCAAAACAAATTACGCGTGGATGGACGAGCCGGAAATGATCAGACCTCTCTCAGACGTTCTTCAGGATTTTGAACGGATCTATAAGGTCAGCATTCTGGCGCAGTCAAAATTGGTCCACGGGAAAAATGTCCGGTTTGTATCCACCAAACCTTCCAGTTGTGAGGACGCGCTGGGGCATGTACTTTCCAGATTTCCATTGGGATACCATAAAATTGATGAGAAAAACTACGTGATCGTAGAAAGAGCCCAGGTCAGGATGCCGGACCTGACTCCTTCTATCGGATACGCATCGAATAAAGAGAACGTGATCGACCAAAACCTGGTCAATATCTCTGGAGAAGTGGTGGACGAAGATGGAAACAGGTTAATCGGAGTCAATGTTCTTGTGAAAGGTTCGGATAAAGGGACTGCCACCGACCTTGATGGCCACTTTGTACTGGAAAATGTGGACGAAGACGCCATCATTGTTTTTTCATATATTGGATACCAGACGCAGGAGATTTTACTGAATGGCAATACCGTAGGGACTGTAGTTTTGATCAGTGATTCAAAAACTCTGGACGAAATTGTAGTCACTGCCCTCGGGATCAAACGCGAAGAAAGGTCTTTGGGTTATTCTGTCGGAAAAGTAGATGGCAGTCAGTTGAATCAGACACCCCAGGGTAATTTCCTGAGCGTGCTTTCCGGAAAAGTGTCTGGTGTCCAAATTTCTCAGATGGATGGGATGATGGGATCCTCCATGAATGTGGTCATCAGGGGGGCCACCTCGCTGAATAATGATAACCAACCCCTGTTCGTCGTGGATGGAGTACCCGTGGAGAACAACCTGAACAATATTTACAAAGGGGCGGACATGGGCAACGCCATTTCGGATATCAATCAGAATGATATCGCCAGTATTTCGGTACTGAAGGGCGCAAGTGCCGCAGCGTTGTACGGTTCCCGCGCCGGGAACGGTGTGATATTGATTACGACCAAATCGGGTGCCAATCGGGAAAAGGGCCTCGGAATATCCTTCAATACATCCTACATTTTTGATCAGCCATACAACTACGTCGATGTCCAAAATAAATTTGCATCCGGAAAAACGGGTACTCATGTGCTGGAAGAAAGCCAGAATGAAAACTGGGGTCCTGCTTTGGACGCAGGGGAAAACTGGATACAGTGGAATAGCGGTGGGCAACCTGCCCCGCTGATATCCTATCCCAACCGTTTTGAGGACTTTTTCCAGACCGGATCGAGTTTTACCAACAATGTAGCGATCAATGGAAATTATGATAAAGGAAATTTCAGACTCTCCCTGGGAAATGCCAATCAAAGTGGTGTCATCCCCAACACGGATTTTAGAAGAACCACTTTCAATCTCAATTCCCAGTACAACGTGAACGATCGGCTCTCAATATCGGCCAATATCAACATCACCGGATCGGGATCAGATAGCAGGCCCAATATCGACGGGGGTAGGGACTCCCCGGTGAGGAGTTTGTACGAATGGGGATCCAATATAAATATACTGGATTTGAAAGATTATTGGGAACCTGGCCAGGAGGGAATTCTACAATTGAAGTATAAGTTTAAGCAGAATAACCCGTGGTTCCTGGCTCACGAAAATACGATCGGGTTTAATCGCGACCGGAACGTGGCCAAATTTCAATTGGATTACGACCTGACTGATGACCTGAGTGTCATGGCCAGATATACCCGGGATGCCTATGTACAGGAGAATGAAGCCAAAAAAGCGTTTAGTACGTATGATTTCTTCAACGGAGGATACAATCTCGTCAATCTCAACCGTCAGGAGAATAATATAGATTTCATATTATCGTACGACAAGCGATTTAACGAGGACTTTAGTTTCAATGCTTTCGCTGGATTTAACCGGCTCGAGCAACACAGTAGGAATATCGAAAATAACGCAAATGAACTGGTCGTGCCCCAACTCTATTCGATTTCCAATGGTGTACCGGGAACTGTGCAGTACGACAGCAGATTTTATCAAAAATACCTGTATGGAGTATACGGGATGGCTTCCATCGGTTATAGGGATATCGTGTACCTCGAATTGACAGCGCGCAATGATTGGTCAAGTACGCTGCCGGTGGATAACAATTCATTTTTCTACCCTTCTGCTTCGTTGAGCGTACTGATGTCGGAAATGATTGATATGCCAGGTTGGATTACCCTTTTCAAACTGAGGGGCGGGTACGCCCAGGTGGGAAATGACGTAGGTCCATACAGCCTGGCGCAGTATTTTTCGGTGGCCACGGACTGGGGAGAGAACAAAAGATTGTTTATGGGTGGTACTCTGAGAAACTCAAATCTAAAACCAGAAATTTCCACTTCCAATGAAATCGGATTTGACCTGAGAATACTGGATGGCCGGTTGGGTTTGGACGCCACATTTTACAAAATTCAGAACGAAAATCAGATCCTAAACATTGGTTTGCCTGTGGAATCGGGGGCTACGAGCAAATTGATAAACGCCGGTTTGATCGAAAGCACCGGATTTGAAATAGGCTTGAGAACCACACCTGTCCAATCGGCTGATTTTCGATGGGATCTGGATTTCAACCTGACGCGCTTCTTCGTCATGGGTCACGAGGAGTCGCAGCCGTCCGCCGTTCCCCGCAAGTCCAGCCTGATCATCGCCACCGCTCCGGCGATGACAGCTATCCTT
>CALEIL010000392.1 GCA_937876435.1 uncultured Bacteroidota bacterium | reverse complement strand
GTCACTTCTTCGATACGGTAAAAAATAACCTCGTCATAAGTGCCAATTACTTTTGAAACGGAGCACTATATTTGCACATTCGGGGAAAATATAACACAGCGGTAGCTTGAAACAAAGATCAGACAAAGCCCACATGACATGAACGATAATAATAAAAAGGAGGGGAAATCGATTTTTTATAATTTCTGGGGACCGAAATATACCAAATGGGGTATAATCCTGTTCGTATTGGTTATCCTTGCGATGGTCAGTCTCAAAATGTGTGACAGTCCTTATGTGGTTCCAGGCGATCCGGAAGATATAAAAATAATAGATTGATGGATTTTGTAAAATATCAGGGAACCGGGAATGATTTTGTATTGATCAACGGAAACAAACAGGCATTTGATCCGGAAGATCACGACCGCGTTCGACACATTTGTGATCGCCGGTTTGGGATAGGAGCGGATGGTTTTATTATTATCAGGAATCACGATCGGTCGGATTTTGAAATGCTGTATTTCAACGCTGACGGACGGCCCGGGAGTTTGTGCGGCAATGGGAGCCGGTGTGCGGTCGCATTTGCCTATCAGGAGGGATTTTTCTCCGATGAGCATTGCAGGTTTATGGCATATGACGGGATTCACGATGCCAGGATTTCCCCGGCCGATGGTATCGTTGAGCTGAAAATGGGAAACGTATCCGGATATGAAACAGGCAAAGGCATGGTCATCATGGATACCGGATCTCCTCATTACGTTACCCTGGTAGAAGATCTCAGTGACATTGATGTCGTAGAAGCGGGGAAGGCGATTCGATTTTCTCCCCGGTTCGCCAAAGAAGGAATCAACGTCAATTTTGTAGAAGAAGCCGGTGATGACCACCTGAAAGTGGCTACATACGAAAGAGGGGTCGAAAATGAAACGTATTCGTGTGGCACCGGGGTGACCGCCTGTGCTCTGGGTTATTATATTCTAAATCACAATGGTACCACCCATTCTCATGAGGTCGACATTAAGACCCGGGGTGGCGGGTTGAAAGTTCGCTTTGAAAAGAGAAATGAACTTTTCGAGAATATTTGGTTGATAGGTCCAGCGGTTCGGGTATTTGAGGGAACGATCCTCTGACTATTCGATTTCGAAATATTGATCGCGCAAGGCGGATAATTCGTTGAGCAGATGGATTTCATTATTTTTCCGGAGAATATCCATTCCTTTTTCAATCACCGCCTGAGCTGTTTCCAATTCGGCATCGTCCAGCAAGAAATTGACGTAGTGATAATACGTGCCCCCGTATTCCGGAAAATGATCGATCAGGTGCTGGTATTGTTCCCGGGCCAGTGTACGCTCACTGACCTTTTGATATTCCCGTGCCAGGGCAAAATGAGCAAAGGGGTTGTGGTCATCGCTACTGATCGTTTCCAGTAAAATGCTAATTTTGGAATTATTCATATTATATTGTAAATGAGTGATTTACAGTTATTTCTAGATATTTATATGATATTTATTTGGAATTAATACAAAATCGTACCTTTACATCAAACAAAGATACAAGTATATAAATAACAGGACTTATGAAAATTATAGTGTGCGTAGCTCGTGTCATAGAGACGACCGCAAAAATAAAATTTAAAGACGACAATTCCACCTTTGATGATCAGGGTGTACAATATATATTGAATCCTTATGACGAATGGTATAGTCTGGTGAGAGCATTGGAGCTCAAGGAACAAGTCGGTGGTGAAGTCACCGTAGTACACGTAGGTGGTCCGGAATCAGATCAGGTGATCAGAAAATGCCTGGCCATAGGGGCAGACAATGCGATACGGATCGATACGGAACCCAAAACAGGAGATGAAACAGCCTATTTACTGGGGCAGCAGATCAGTACAATGGAGTACGACATCATTTTTACGGGTCAGGAAACCGTGGATTACAACGGCGGTGTCGTGCCCTCCATGTTGAGCGCTCATCTTGACATTCCTTACGTCGGCATCGTCTCTCACATGGAATTGAAAGACGGTCAGGCCGTTTTATCCCGCCAGATTGAGGGTGGGATTGAGGTAGTGCAAAGCGATCTGCCTCTGGTCCTGAGTGCAACCAAAGATCTGGCTCAGCAAAGAATCCCCAATATGAAGGGAATCATGATGGCCAAGAGAAAGCCGATCGATGTAGTGGAACCGAAGGACTACGAGCCCGGTGCCAGTATTGACCAGTTTCACCTTCCTCAAAAAGAAAAAACCATCACCTACGTGGATCCGGATAATATGGATGAGCTGGTCCGGTTGCTCCACGAAGAGGCAAAAGTTATTTAAAAAACCATCTTAATATTTATACGATAATGTCAGTAATAGTTTTTTGTGAATACGAACAGGGATTTAAGAAAATGGTCCTGGAAACCATCACGTATGGACGAAAAATGGCGACATCCCTGGGAGTTGATCTGGTGGCTGTCGTGAATGATCCGGGTTTTGATCAGGAAACACTCAAAAAATATGGGGTGACCAAAGCGATTACTTACGATTCCGTCCCTGTGGGAGACAGCCAGGCAAATTCCAGAGTTCTGAGTGAAATAGTCCGGGATAAAGGAGGAAGGATCGTCGTAATGCCTTTCAATTCTACGGGGAAAAGTATCGCGGGACAATTAGCGGTGCGCGTCTCTGCAGCGGTGGTGACTTCCGTAAGCGGTCTTCCATTGAGTTATGATCCTTTACTGGTGCCGGTGACGGTATTTTCTGGAAAAGCCACTGCGGATATACAGGTGAATTCGGATAAAGCCGTGTTAGCCCTCCAAAACAATACGATTGCTCCGGAGGAATCGCCTGTCGGTGAGTTGGAGGTCCAATCTCACGCCTCTTCCACACCCTCCAATGTGGTGGTCCTGAGACAGGAAACCGTCAACGACGACATCCCGCTCCCGGAAGCTGAACTGGTCGTATCGGGCGGTCGTGGATTTAAAGGTCCGGAGAACTGGCCGATATTATTGGATCTGGCTCAGGCTTTGGGTGCGGCTACGGCGTGTTCCCGGCCGGTTTCTGATTCAGATTGGCGTCCTCACCACGAACACGTGGGGCAGACGGGCATCACTATCCGGCCAAACCTCTATATCGCCATCGGAATTTCCGGAGCAATCCAGCATCTTGGAGGTGTAAATAATTCAAAAACCATCGTTGTAATAAATAAAGATCCTGAAGCACCCTTTTTCAAATCTGCGGATTATGGGGTGGTCGGGGATTTATTTGAAGTTGTTCCCAGACTGACCGAAGCCGTCAAAAAATGGAAAACCGGTTAATTTGTAAACATTTTTATGCGTTTTGCAATTTGGTACGTGCAGAATTAAAATTTCCGGACGTTAAAAAATATCCTTTAAAATTATTTTTTAATATTTGGAATTAGAGTTATATATTGGAAATTGATGAAGAAAATAGAACTTGATATAATAGCCTTATCCCATTCCGTCACCCAGTCCAATAATTATGCTGTGGTATTGGGAGAACAGGATGGCGTGAGGAGGTTGCCCATCGTTATTGGTGGTTTTGAGGCTCAGGCCATCGCTGTGGCCATGGAGCGAATGACTCCTACCAGACCATTGACTCACGATCTGTTCAAGAACGCGTTGAATATATTTGGGATCGAACTTCAGGAGATCATCATCAATGATTTACTGGACGGAGTATTTTATGCCAAATTAATTTGCCAGTTCAATAATAAACTGATCGAGATTGACTCCCGGACTTCGGATGCACTCGCTCTAGCGGTTCGGTTCAATTGCCCGGTTTATACGTATGAATTCATTCTGGAATCCGCAGGGGTGGTCCTGGAAGGAGATGAAGAAACGAAACAAACCGTACCCAAATCGACGGCTGGTCCCAAAAAAGGACTGGAAACGTATTCGATCGATACATTAAACAAAATGCTCGAGGAGGCTATTCACAAAGAGGATTACGAAAAGGCTGCAAAAATAAGGGATGAAATGTCCCGGCGTTCAAAGGATTCCTGAGGTCCTCTGGCATTGACTCCAGGGAGTATACTCAGCTTCCTGGTCTTCTATATCCATTCCTTATCCAGAATCAATTTCAGGTTTAATTGAAATTTAATAAATATTGACTTGAAGTCAATCTAAATTCCTGATTCTTTCTGATATTTAATATATTACAGGAATTTATCTCGTCGTTTTTGATGTTAATTCATCAGAGAGAAGATGTCATCTACTACAGCTATGGTCCGAATGCAGATTTTTCATCAAAATTGAAGCATCATCTTGAAGAAGTTATTGATTCTCATCCCTATACTGTGGTTACTTTGTACGTCCCCCGGTCTGTCTCAGACCACCATCAAGGGTAAGGTGGTCGATTCCAGGACAGGTGATCCGCTAATCGGAGCTACTATTCACATAGCCGAAACCAATTTTGCCACGATGTCGGATTGGGATGGAACTTTCGCTCTGGAAACAGAATTACCACTTCCATTGACGCTATTCTTTACCTACGTGGGATACGAAAGGGAGGAGGTCGTGTACGAAGAAGAATCCACGGTTTTGTTGGTATCCATGAACACACAGAATATCCAACTCGAGGGAGTAGTCATACGCGGGGACCGTTTGTCCGAAAAGCAAAAATCAGCACCACTGACGGTGGAGTCATTTGATCTGGCAGCCATCAAGGAAACCGCTTCCAATAATTTTTACGATGGGCTGGGAGCTCTCAAAGGCGTCGATATAACCGCGGCCAGTCTTGGATTTAAAATTGTTAATACCCGTGGTTTCAATAGCACAAGTCCCGTCCGCTCACTACAAATCATCGATGGTGTGGACAACCAGGCCCCGGGGCTCAACTTTTCTCTCGGCAATTTTTTGGGTTCTTCCGAACTCGATGTGAACAAGGTGGACATCATAGCAGGTGCCAGTTCGGCATTCTACGGTCCCAATGCCTTCAACGGGGTGATATCCCTCGAAACCAAAGACCCGTTTTTTTTTAATGGGTTATCGGCATACGTAAAAGGAGGAGAGCGAAATCTGTTGGAGACAGCCTGGAGATGGGGGCACGTCCTGAATAATAAACAGGGAGAGGAGTGGTTTGCGTACAAGCTCAATTTTTCGTATTTGAGGGCGGACGACTGGGAAGCGGACAATTACAACCCCGTATACAACACGGATACCGATCGGACCAACCCCGGAGGATACGACGCGGTGAACGTATACGGTGATGAGTTTTTTCCGGGGAATGATTTGTCTACAGCCCCTCCATGGCGTTATGTGGGAATGGGGATCTGGCACCGGAAAGGGTATACCGAATCCGAGCTCGTCGATTACAATACCAAAAACATCAAAGGTAACGTAGCTCTTCATTTCAGGCTGAAACCAGAAATGACTTTTTCCAGCCCGGAGATCGTGGTTTCCTCTTCACTGGGAAATGGCACCACGGTGTATCAGGGGGACAACAGATTTAGCCTTAAAAATATTTTGTTTTTGCAAAACAGGGTCGAATTCCGAAAAAAAGACAAATATTTTTTGAGAGCTTATATGACCGTCGATGATGGGGGGGATAGCTACGATCCGTATTTTACAGCCCTAAGGTTGCAGGAAGAAGCCAAGGACAACGAGATCTGGTCGGCCGACTACACCAATTATTTCCGCAAAAATTACGAAAATAAGCCTTTTGACCTGGGGTATCCCCCGCTGGAAATAAAGGTAGAAAATGGGATGGTCATCACCAGTTTTGATGAATTGAGCGCGCAGCAATGGCTTCAGAACAATCAGGATTTACTCCGGGATTGGCACCAAAATTCCCAAAACGCTGCCAATCAGGCGAGTCCGTTAAGCAATGGTTCTGAAGCGTTTTATGAACCCGGAACTCCCCGTTTTGAGGAAGTTTTCAACAGACTGATATCTTCGAGATCCAATTCGACAGAAAAAGGAACCCGGTTCTATGACAAGTCCTCCCTGTATCATATTCACGGGGAATACAAGTTTGAACCCCGGTTTTTGAAAAGCTGGACTGTAGGTGGCAATGCCCGGCTTTATCGTCCAAAGTCGGATGGTACCATATTTTATGATTCTGCTGGAATCGTAATCACTAATTATGAATTTGGATTTTACAGCGGGATCGAGAAAAAATGGGGACAACACGAAAAATGGACCACCGCTCTTACCGCCCGGATCGATAAGAATGAGAATTTTGACTGGTTGGTTTCTCCGGCGGCTTCTGTTGTATTGCAACCCCGTCCCAATACATATCTGAGACTATCCTATTCAAGCGCGATCCGAAATCCGACTCTTACGGATCAGTATCTGCACCTCAACGTAGGCAGGGCTATCCTGTCTGGAAATTTGCATGGGGTGGATTCTCTCATTGATTTGGATTCTTTTGATGAATACCGAAAATCGCTTGAAACTGGTGTTCTGGAATATTTTTCTATCGATCCCATTCAACCAGAGAGTGTGAATACCGTGGAACTGGGCGTCCGGAGCACGTTGTGGAATAAATGGTACGTCGATGCCGGGTGCTATTATAGTATATACGACAATTTCATCGGGTACAATATTGGACTCCGGGGTACTTTCGATTACTCCACTGGTTTACCTGACAATCTGCAAGCGTACAGATATTCGGCAAATTCTAAAAACAGGGTGACTACTCAGGGAGCAGCCCTGGGATTCAGTTATTATCTAGACGATGTTATTACAATACGTGGAAACTACAGTTGGAATAAATTGATCAAAAAATTTGAAGATGACCCCATAATTCCCGCCTACAACACCCCGGAGCACAAGTTTAACGTGGGTATCAGTGGCCGTAAAATGAAATTTCCCGCGCTGGATCTGGCTTCGCACCAATTGGGATTCAACATTAATTATAAGTGGATCGAAGGTTTCCTATTTGAGGGGTCTCCCCAATTTACGGGTTTTGTGCCGACCTACGATATTCTGGATGTGCAGTTCAACTGGACTTTGGTAAAACTAAACACGACACTCAAAGTAGGGGTCACCAATGTGTTAAATAACAGGAAATTTCAGACTTATGGTGGTCCGAGGATAGGAAGGTTGGGATATTTTACTATCTTTTATGAATATTAAAAAATCGAAGATATGAAAAAGTACGTACTTATTTGTTTGGGCTTATTATCAGGGATTGCATCATGGGGTCAGGAGAGGTTCCTGGACTCTGTTTTCCAGGATGTGACCGTCACAAAGGACATCACGTATGGTGAAAATTTTACCGTTCTCACCGTCCCGGCAACTGGAAAAGCCAGCCTGGAGGCCTTGAAATTGGATGTATTTGAGCCGACGAGTGATTCTTTGGAATTGAGACCATTGGTTTTGATCTGTCACACGGGTAACTTTTTACCTCATCCACTGAATGGATCTATTGCGGGAAACAAAAATATCGACAGTGCGACCATTGAAATTGCCAATCGACTGGCCAGGATGGGTTACGTGGCCGCCAATATTGATTACCGGCTCGGATGGAATCCCGTAGCTCCTACGGTGGAAGAAAGAACCAACACCCTGATCAATGCTGCTTACCGCGGTGTACAGGATCTCAGAACGGCGGTTCGTTATTTCAAGAAGGAAGCCGCTGAAAATGGCAACCCATACCGGGTAGATACCTCCCGGATCGTGGCGTGGGGTATGGGAACCGGTGGCTACCTGGCTCTTATCAGCGCAATGCTCGATAATTATGAAGATATCATAATTCCCAAATTTATAGGAAGCGATATCAACGGGGATAATCAACCGGATCCGATGGTTATCCCTCAGATACACGGGGATATTTATGGCACGTCATACGGAGTTCACCCGCTCAGCGGGGATACCCTGAGTGTCCCCAATCATGTGGGATATAATTCTGATTTTCATTTGACGGTCAATGTCGGTGGAGCGACCGGGGATTCCTCCTGGCTAGATGGAGGGGACGGTCCGTTTATTAGTTTTCATGTTCCGACCGATCCATTCGCTCCCTACAAGGAAGGGACCGTTATCGTCCCGACTACCCAACAGCAGGTAGTGGAGGTACAGGGCAGCTTTATCGTGGATTCTCTGGCCAACGTGTATGGAAACAATCAGGTATTCACAGATCTGGAACTCGATGATAGCATCACTTTGGTAGCAGAATCCAGGAGGGGTGA
>CALEIL010000391.1 GCA_937876435.1 uncultured Bacteroidota bacterium | reverse complement strand
ACCAGCTGAGTATAAGTGAATGATCGGGTAGATGAAGTGTGTGATGCACACCAGTCTACTACTTCCCACTCAATCTCATACTTCTTCATTCCAGGCTTACCAAGCACATCGTGCTCTTTTATCGTGGTAGCAATCGCAGGTGAATTACACAACTTACCTTCCAGGTGCGACTTCAATGTCACATCACCGATCGTGTCAGGCAAGAAGTCTTTGGACAACGCCTGAGGCAGACAAAGTGGTTCGTTCTGAGTTCCAATGGATTCCGCTGGCAGATCAAACATGCTGGCACGCATTCCACAAGCTGAACGCACATTGATCACTTGCTCTATCTCCCATGAAGGAGCTTTGTCACTACAACCACTGGAGATGAAGAATCGTCGGGTAATTGTACCCTGGCCACATTCGTCCAGATCAACCCACTCATCCTGTACACAGGTAGCGGCACAGTTGATACCTATGACCCCATGATCCGCAGAAGTGGAATGCTACCCGACCTGGAGCTTAAATTACAATTTATAAAATTATATTTTCAAATTCAAAATTTTTACTACCTTTGAAGTTCAGGAGCAGGAATTTAAATATGCGTATAATTACGTACAAGAGAATAAAGGAATTTTCGAATAAACACGCTGATGCTGAAACCCCTTTAAACTTCTGGTTTCATAGCGTAACTTCAAGAAAATGGGCCAATATCAACGATTTACGGCAGGACTTTAACTCCGTTGACTATGTTGGAAATCACCGTTTTGTATTCAACATAAAAGGAAACACGTACCGGTTAGTCGCTATTATTTCATTCAACGCCCAAAAGGTTTACATACGGTTCATCGGTACGCATGCTGATTATGATAAAATTAAAGATATTAAACATATCTAAATATGATAAAGACCAAAAAAGAATACGACGCCATCGTTGCAAGAATGGAAGAACTTTTACAAAATCCGGATAATATAGAAAACCGGGATGCCCAGGGGTATATAGAGTTGAACCTGTTGAGTGATCTCGTGGTTGATTACGAAGAACGGCACCATCCGGTTATTAGACCCGCTCTTTCCGATGTGATCAAATTGCGAATGGCTGAAATGGGATTGAACCAGAAGCGCCTGTCCCAACTTTTGGGAATAAGTACCTCAAGGGTCAGCGAATACCTAAATGGCAAAAGCGAACCTACTTTAAAAGTGGCACGGGAAATCAGTGTCAAGCTCGGAATAGATGCTTCCATTGTTTTGGGGGTTTGATTTTTCCTTGTTCTCGCCCATACGGACCATGTGGCAGGTCTAAATTAACCAAAACTTTATGATGTAGACAAATAATGGGACTCCGAAGGTTATATGGGTTTTTATTTTCACCATTTTGGTGAATATTTAGTTCTGCCCTGGGATTAACACAGCCCCGGCTGTGTTATCAATAATACCTTATTTTGTCGGAGCTGGGGCTCCAACCTCCCAGGCAAACCCTGCCGTCTATATAGTTCAGTGTTTACTTATAACATGATACGACTTTTCAGAGAATCGCAATGGAAGGGTTTGAGAACAAGGTTCTAACCTCAAATTCGCTCCAAAAAGTAATCTTAATAGAGCAAAACGATGTTTTAAAAGTAAGTTTACTCACTCAGGAATTAGACTTGCGAATTTGAGGTTTTATTCCGACCTTGTCAATATCCTTTCATTGATCCATTCCTCTTTCACCAACTCATATATACCCGGTAAGCTTGATCCCGTCTGCTTTCTTCAGTTGTAACCGATATTGGTGGTTGTGGCGGACAGGTTTGGTCTCGTCCATTTGACGAGAGGGAAAATGGTCCATATCTTCATCACCAAGCCTCGCCAGAGCTATGGCTAGCTCTATCCCGCCGAAAAGACTCCCCGTCCCTTCGGGTTCCTTCACCGATCGTACGATCGATCCCTGGCAAGCTGGGATTAGGTTCAGTCATTTCTTCGATCTGAACCATTTTTCCTACCACATCTTCCCCCGGTACGGGCCCGTATGGGCCGGCCAAACCAAATCGTCCCAGGTATAGGTTCCAGGCCCTCTGATAAATAATATTTGGACAATTAATAGAAATAATTTATCTTTTTAGCCTAAATGACTTGAACTTTGAATACAACATTCAAAATAAAAAGTATTATTCTTATAAATAAAGACACCTTATTTAGTCATTTTTTTTATTTAATTCTGTATTCACCCCTGCTCATAGGTTGCACGCCCAAAATTTCTCCCATCGAAGTTCCCGTCGAGGTTCCACCCGATTTTTCGGTGAATGGAGAAGCTATCATTCCCGACAAATGGTGGACCGTTTTTGGAGATGAGAAACTGAATGTACTGGTTGACAGTGCGCTGGTAAATAATAAGGACCTCGCCAGCGTCTGGTATCAATTGCAAGCCTCCAGGGCTGTCGTTAAAAGAGAGTCTACTTTTTTATTCCCCGACATCGAAGCTGGTGCCCAAACCGCCATCAGCCGGCCGCAGCCTGATTTCACAGGAGGAGAAACCACGCAGATTGGTATTTCCACCAATTACGAAGTCGATTTGTGGGGTCGGATCAAAGCTTCGATTCAAGCTGAGGAATTCAACATGCAGGCTTCTTATTATGACTACCAGGCTGCAGCCATGAGTATATCAGCGGAAATCGCCCGATTATGGTTTCAGTTGATTGCGGCTCGACAGCATCTGAATCTTACAGCAGAACAAATTTCCAACAATCAGAAAATAATCGATTTAATCCAGGTCAGGTTTGGAAGCGGTCAAATCAAGGGGGTTGATATTCTGAGGCAAAGGCAACTGTTGGAAGAAATTCAGGAACAGCAGATCGGCTATAAATCCGATCTTGAATTGTTAAAAAACAGACTTGCGATTCTAACCGGTGAACCACCCCAGAGTTTTGAACCGGTGCTGACTGATTCGCTACCAGGCATTCCCCCTCAGCCCGAAGCGGGCCTGCCCCTTGATTTGGTCAGGAGAAGGCCAGACCTTCAACGGGAATACAACGCCTTGATGGCTGCTGACAGAGATATGGCTGTGGCAGTCAGAAACAAATTTCCCCGACTATCCCTCAATTTATCATCCCAGGCCCGATCCAATACCTACAATGAGCTTTTCAGCAACTGGGCTTACACCCTGGGAGCCAATTTATTTGCCCCTCTGATCTACTGGGGCCGCTTAAACGCTGAAGTTGACCGAACGGAGGCGGTGAAAAATCAGAGGTTGTACCTCTACGGACAATCCGTCCTGACGGCATTTCGGGAAGTAGAAGACGCTCTGATACGGGAACAAACTCTGTTACAAAGGATCGCGGTTTTGGAAAACCGGGTGGATATGGCTAAAAAAATCAACAATCAACTGAACATAGAATTCTTGAACGGATATACCAATTATTTGGATGTCCTGCTCTCATTGGACCAGCAGCAACAATTGGAGCGCGATATCCTGGACGCCCGGCTGGAGCAATATCAGGTAAGGATAGACCTGTACCTGGCTTTGGCTGGAGATTTTGACACGGCTCGGGAACAGGAGGACAATGCCGATCTCCCGAATTAGAAACCTGAAAATATGAAAATAAACAGCATCGTGCCTTTCATTATTTGTGTCATCATCTTATTGATGGCGGCCGCTGCGGTGTATTACATTTTTTCTACCGAACCCACGGCCCAGAGCGAAGGCACCGTAAAGAGAACCGCCATGTTGGTCAGCGTCGATACCGTGTTCGAAGGCAATTTTCAACCGGAATTTGTGGCTACCGGAACCGTCCAACCTGAGGAAGAAGTACAACTCAATTCTATGGTCATGGGTCAGGTGATCGAAAAATCTCCGGATTTCATACCAGGTGGACTGGTACGCAAAGGAGACCTGTTGTTGAAAATTGATCCATCGGATTATCAGATCCAACTGGAATTGCGAAAAAGTGAATTGCTCCAGGCCCAAAGTGATCTGATGGTGGAACAGGGTCGTCAGTATATCGCCGAACAAGACCTGGCTTTAGTGGGAGGCGATTCATTATCCGAAGATCAAAAGTCCCTGGTATTGCGGAAGCCTCAACTCGAAGCGGTCAAGGCACAGATCAGTTTCGCACAAGCATCC
The DNA here is from genome assembly GCA_937876435.1 of uncultured Bacteroidota bacterium. Lineage (GTDB taxonomy): Bacteria > Bacteroidota > Bacteroidia > Chitinophagales > Saprospiraceae > Membranihabitans. The sequence continues at coordinate 4,019 of CALEIL010000391.1, read as the reverse complement.
TACGACCAGGCCCGGTTGAATCTCGATCGGACATTGATTACAGCGCCTTTTGATGCTCAGGTCATTACACAAGAAGTGAATATAGGATCCCGTGTAGGAGTTTCAGACGATCTGGGTCGATTAGTGGGTGTCAATCACTATTGGGTCAACGTGACGCTTCCCGTCGACAAATTGAAGTGGATATCCATTCCCCATAATGGACACGGCCGGGGAGCCCAGGCCACTATTCGAAATACCACGTCGTGGCCAGCCGGGGAAGTCCGCACAGGACGATTGCACCGCCAGATCGGCATTTTGGACGAACAGACCCGTCTGGCCAGGGTATTGATTCGGGTGGAGGATCCTCTGGTCCGGCAAAGCAGGCACGATGGCCTACCCAGGCTTCTGATTGGTGAATTTGTCGAGGCAAGGATCAAAGGGGATATGGTCAATGATGTAGTACGACTCAATCGAGATTTTTTGAGAAACAACCAAACCGTCTGGGTCATGGAAGAAGGAAAGCTATCCATTCGAAAGCCAACTATTTTGTTGCTCGACGATGAATACGCCTACATTTCTGAGGGTTTATCGGATGGGGAATTGGTTGTCACGACCAATTTGAGCACGGTAACGGAGGGGATTCCTTTACGAACTGAGAGCGATTCAACGATGTACCAGAACCAATCGATTCAATAAATGAAGACCAGGTGACCAACCAGGAAATAAATAGGGACACAAGAGAAGGGATGATCGCGTACATGGCGAGAAATCCTATCGCTTCAAATCTTCTCATGCTTTTTTTGTTGGGCGCGGGGATCTATACCATGTTCACTATCCAGAAAGAGGTTTTTCCACAGTTCCAACTGGACTTTGTCGAGGTCAGCGTCAATTATCCCGGTTCTTCACCGGAAGAGGTGGAGCAGGGAATACTGCTCCCGGTTGAAGAGTCTATCCAGGGCATCCAGGGCATCAAAGAAATTACCTCAACAGCGCAGGAGGGATCAGGAGAAATCTTGATTGAATTGGTAGCCGGGACCAATAGGATGAAGGCGTTTCAGGACATAGATCAGGCCGTTAACCGGATTCGCACATTTCCGGATGACATTGAGCAACCCGAAGTGATTCTCCAGGACCGTCAACTCGATGTAATGGAAGTGGCCATTTACGGGAATGTGGATATCTGGACATTGCGCGTGGTGGCAGAGCGCCTGCGCAATCGCTTTCTGAGCCAACCCGAAATTACCCAGGTCGCTCTGGACAACGTGCCGGAATATGAAACAAAGATTGAAATATCCCGCCACAATTTGCGCCAATACCAGCTCACTCTGGGCCAGGTGGCTGAGCTAATCGAGCAATCAAGTCGCGATGTTCCCGCGGGTTCGGTAGAAACCAGCTCAGGGGAAATCATGCTAAGGATGCAGGAGCGCAAACAATGGGCGAAGGAATTTGCGAACATCAATATCGCTACCTCTCAGTCGGGCGGGCAGTTGAAATTGGGTGATATAGCCACCATAACGGATGGATTTGAAGAAACGGGGTTTCACGGTCAGTACAATCAGCAAACCTCGGTCAGCATGGAAATCTTTAGGGTCGGGGATCAGTCTCCGCTTGTAATAGAGGATATTGTAAATACCATCCTGAAGGAATACCAGTTTCCCCCGGGTGTGCAATACCGGATCGATAGCAACCGGGCTGTAGAATTTCGTGATCGGCTCTCTTTGTTAACCGAGAACGGCATGCTGGCTATTCTGATTGTCATGGTCATTCTCACCCTGTTCCTGGAGTACAGGCTGGCATTTTGGGTCATGATGGGAATGGTGATTTCATTCATCGGAGGGATGATTCTATTGCCGATCATCGGGGTAAGTCTCAATATGATTTCCATGTTTGGATTCCTGGTCGTCCTGGGAATCGTGGTGGATGATGCTATTGTCGTGGGTGAGAATGTGCACGAATATCGCCAGAGAGGTTACAGCGCAATGGAAGCCGCGATAAAAGGCACGAAGGATGTGTCCAAGCCCGTATTTTTCAGTATCCTGACCACGATTATCGCCTTTTTCCCGCTTTTGTTTTTACCAGGTGAAACGGGCCAGTTTTGGTGGCCACTTCCGGCGGTGGTGATTGTGATCCTGGGAGTCTCGCTGGTGGAGGCATTCTTCATCCTTCCTTCCCACCTGGGACACATCAGGAAAAAAACCAAAAAAGGGATTTTCCACAGATGGGAAAAAATGCAGGCGAAGTTCGCAAGCGGATTCAATCATGTCATTGATCAATACTATCGTCCATTCCTCGACAAATGTCTTCAGTATCGATACATCACTTTAAGCGCAGCGGTCGGATTGTTGATCGTGGTGGGGGGCTATGGACTGAGCGATCACATGGGATTGATCCTGATGCCGGAGGTTGCTGCGGACGAAATAGAGGCCGGTATCCGTCTCCCGGTGGGCACGACTACCGATCAGGCCGCAGCGGTGGCTGAAGATGTAACGGCCGCCACCAGGCGCATGTTTGAGGAACACAATTTATACGAAGTAGCAGAAGGCATAAAAACCAACGTACGCGGATCCAATTTTATAGACGTGGAAATAGTGTTGCTCCCCCCGGACCAAAGGGATATGTCGGCCAGAGAAGTGATCGCCTTGTGGCGAGACAATATTGGAGATATCAGAGGAGTAGATCAGATTACCTTTGAAGCCGAACGAGGTCCGGGAGGTGCACGTCAGGACATCAGCGTGGATCTGAGCCATACCAATATTGAAGTATTGGAACGTGCCAGCGAGGATTTTGTCAGCCACATGAATTCATTTGAAAACACCAGAGATGTCAGTGACAACTACAATAAGGGAAAGACTCAATTTGATTTTAAACTCCTGCCCCACGGTTGGGATCTGGGACTGACTTCCAATGAGGTTGGCCAACAAGTAAGAAATGCCTTTTTCGGAGCACTTGCCATGCGCCAATTACGTGGAACCGATGAAGTGGAAATCCGTGTAAAACTGCCGTTGGAGGAAAGAAAAAATATCCGCAATTTAGAAAACTTCCTCATCCGAACCGAAGAAGGCGTAGAAGTGCCACTGATGGATGTGGTGGAAGTCGTTGAAAAGGAAGCGTTTACCTCCATAAATCGCCGGGATGGAAGAAGAGTAGTCAATGTAGGAATGGATGTGGAACCATCCAATGCGGTTTCGAGGGTTCTGGAGTCTGTGAATAATGAGGTACTTCCCAGCTTAAGAGCCGACTACCCCGGGTTAACCTGGACCTTTGAAGGGAGTCAGGCCGATATGAGGGAATCCACCAGTTCACTATACGGGACATTTTCCATTGCCTTATTACTGATATACGCCCTTTTGGCCTTTGCTTTTAGTAATTATATCCAGCCTTTGATCGTCATGAGTGCCATTCCTTTTGGGGTCGTGGGGGCTGTCATCGGTCATATTATATTAGGGTATGACCTTTCATTGGTCAGTCTGATGGGGATGATCGCACTGGCAGGAGTAGTGGTCAATGACTCGCTGATTATGGTAGATTATGCCAATGGACTTCGAAAAGAGGGGTACTCCATTTACGAATCCATTCACCAGGCGGGACTGCGAAGGTTCCGTCCCATTATGTTGACCACTTTCACTACATTCGGTGGACTCGTGCCCATTATTTTTGAAACATCCAGTCAGGCGTTTCACCTCATTCCCATGGCCATTTCTCTTGGTTTTGGGATTGTTTTCGCCACCTCTATTATTCTCGTGATTGTCCCCTGCCTGTACGTAATGTTGGAAGATATTTATTTATTGACAAAAAAAGGCAGAATGGTGGAACGCGTAGAAGTGACCTGATTCATATCGGAAAAATGGTCATTGTAAAAGTGCACCAGGAACCAGCCTGGTCCACGAATATTTGACAACTGCGCTCAGATATCCCGATAATCAATATCAGTCGACCCACATCGGGTCCGGTTACGGTCGGTAGATGGTCGTCAGCGCCGTTCCCAAACGGAGTAGCTAATCAGGAATCCCCCCGGTGGCTACTCAATCACGATCATCTTC